>CBFGNU010000288.1:0-5247 GCA_965650195.1 uncultured Mucilaginibacter sp.
CCTTAACTGATAAATTGTTGTTCCCATCGGCCAGTATAGTTATTGATGACCGTGGTAAAGCGGCATTAAAGCAATTGGCTGCAGTTATGCAAAAAGAACCTGATATCAATATGGCTGTTGAGGGACATACTGATAATAAAAAGATAACTAATCTTGGGCAAATAAAGGATAATTGGGACCTGAGCGTTTTACGTGCTACATCAGTAACCCGCTATTTAACCGAGGTTGAAAAGATCGATCCGAAAAGGTTAACAGCTACCGGTAAAAGCGAGTTTCAGCCTATTGACCCCGGTACTGCGGCTGATGCATTGGCCAAGAATAGACGCATAGAAATTGTATTAAGTCCGAAACTGGATGAGCTGTATAATTTGATAACGAAGTAAGGCAAAATCATAATAGAATGGATTTGCCCCGGAGGGGCTACCAATTTGTAGAAAAAGTTACAAGAAATAATTATGCCCCAGAGGGGCTACCCCCTTTGCAATTGGGTAGCCCCTCTGGGGCATAATTTTAAACGAGAAAGGCCCCGATTTATCGGGGCCTTTCTCGTTTAAAAGCTTATCATTTTACCGTTTGCATTAAGGTATTAAATAATACAAATTGGTTTTCAAATTTTTGGAAATGAAGCGCCTGTAAAGTTTGCAGATGAGTTGCTACAAATTCATTGTAGCTATCGCGATTGTCTGCAAAATATTGAACACAATACGTTACACCTTCATTCGGCGAATCAAGCACATTCAAAATGGTATGGCGGTTAAAGTGGCCGGTGGCCATTACCTTCGGGATATACTCCTGCTGCATCCAGCTTAGCCATTGCCGGTGTATAGCTTCATCAACAATTACGGTTTCGTTATAAACGATCATGCCGCAAAAGTAGGAATAAATTACAGGTTCTCTGTGTTGTCGCCACGTAAAATACGGAAGCGCTTGCGGGCATCGTTGATCCACAAGCTGCCCGGGTAATCAGTAATTATTTTCTGGTAGAGCGTCTTAGCCTGTTCTTTATCATTCAACTGATTATCATAAATATCGGCAAGCATATAAACCGCGTCGTCGGCCCAAAGCTCGGTTGGATTTTCCGTAAATATTTTTTTAAGATATTTTATGGCCTCGGTATAATTTTTTTGTTGGATATATATGCGCGCTTTTGACATTGATATGTCATCAGTAAGGATGTTATCCGGATACAAAACGTTAATACTATCCAACAATACCATCGCCTTTTCCGGCTCTTGCGCAAATATCAGCATATCAGCCTTTGCGTACACTTTCAGGGCTTTTCCGGCACTATCGGCAGACAGATTATCGGTTACCAGCAGCGATAAGTTAAGCGCGTCATTAGCTATCAGTTGCGACGTAGCCGTTTTTAAAACCAGTAACTGACTTTTAGCGAAAGCAAAATCGCCTGTATAGTAAGAGAATTTAGCATTTCTGAATTTGGCGTCCTGACCAATAGCACTATTAGGGTTGTCTTTCTCCACCTGGCTGTATAGCAAGGTAGCATCCCATGGCATCTTGTTAAGCAGGTAGATATCTGCCAGATCGAGCTTGCACGATGCCGCTAACTCTGCCCGCACATTAGTCATCTTACTAACTTCCTCTAAAAGCTTTTGCGCATCATCCAGTTTATGCAGTTTAAAGGCCTCCAATTTTGCCAGTTTCTGCATAGCAAATACAGTTGATGAGTTGCGGCCCAGCTCTGTTAACAGGTCCAGGTAATCTTTTTCAAGCCCCACCAGGTCATCATAAACATATTTACCGCTGGTTATTTTAAGGTTTTTCGCATCTATCAGCTCAATTTTTGCTGATGTATACCATGATTGCGTTTTGCCCTTGCTTATAACAAATTCGTAACCGCGTATGGCGGCGTCATAAGCCTCGTTAATTACCAGGGTACGGCACAGGTCGTACACATCACCACCGTCGTTATTGGTACGGCGACTCAGCGCCAGCGCCTGGTTAAGCGCCTGGTCGTAATCTTTTTGCTGCATGTACATCCATGTCAGCATATTAATAAATATGGTTTGCTGCGGGTCCTTTTGTATTCGTTTTAAAAGGGCAGTACGCAACATGTCATAATCTTCATCCCCTTCATACAAAGTTGACAGCGTGTATTGCGCCTGGCCCAAATAGCCGGCATTTGTAGGTAAAAAATTCAGAAACTCTTCTGTTATGTTTACTTTATCGCGTTTATAACGGTATAGCGTTATAAGTTCGTTAGCAAAAACCTCGTCCTTGCCCAATTTTTTCCTGCCCTGCAAAAAGGTTTTAATAGCGTACTCGGTATTACCGGCCTGGTAAAATTGCGATGCCACATTGCTTATTTCGCTTGCATTGGCCGGTATGCCCTTTATCAGGTCGTCATATAATAAATTCGCCTTCTCTTTTTCGTTCTTTTTATTGTAAACGCTGCCCAGGGCAATTATATACTTATTGTTTTTAGGAAACTGCTTAACCATTTTTTTGGCTGTTGCTTCGGCAATGTCAAATTTTTGCAACTCAAAAAGCGTGTTCAAATAAAATGAATAATACGCTTCGGCATCTTGCTTAAATAATTTATCATAAAGCTCCAGTGCCTTTTCGGGCTCGCCGTTGGCTGTATACTGGCGGGCCAGTGCAAATTCGTTACCCTGCGCCAGTAACCGGGCCGAGGATAGCAATACGATAAATACAAATCCTAAAAAGCGTTTCATACCGTTAAAATTAAATATTATATTGTTGATGTGATACTTATTAGCAACTTAGTAACGTGTTATAAGGGTAAAATTGTGGTGACAAATAAAAACACGGGTACATATTTTATTAATTTATGCTGTTATAATCCGGAGTAAGATACAATGATGAGGAGTTGGAAACTTTTATTTTTATTTTATTTAATTATCGCTTTTGCAGGCTGCAAGGATAAGAAGGCGGATATACCTGTGAGCGATTTTTTTACTTCGCCGGAAAAAAACAACTTCAAAATTTCGCCGGATGGTAAGTATGTTGCGTATTTGAAATTGTATAAGGACAAGCAAAATATATTCATCAAGTCGCTGGATAATGAGAAAGAGGTAAGAGCGACATCCTTCAGCGATTTTACAATTCGCGATTTCTCCTGGACGTATGATAACCAGATAGTCTTCGGAAACGATAATTTTGGTAATAAAGGGAACCATAAGATATTCGCGCTTGATGTGCAAACCTTAAAGACACGCGTTTTATTGTCTTCGGAAGCAAAGATTCAAACGCGTATACTCAACACAAACCGCCTTACGCCCGATGTAATATCCATTACGATGAACAAGCGCGATTCGGCGAAAATTGATGTATATAAGCTTAACGTGCGCACCGGGCAAGTGCGGCTCTACCTGCCAAATCCAGGTAATTTCAGCGACTGGATTTCTGAAGCCGACGGCAGCATACGCCTGGTAAAAGCTACAGACGGTGCTGAAGAAACAATTCTGTTCAGGCCGAACGAGGGAGCAGCATTCACGCCGATCATTAAAAATAATTTTAGAAACTCAATACGTCCCATTGGTTTTACCGGTGTAAAGAATTACTTCTACGCGCTTTCAAACGTTGGTAGAGATAAAACTGCTGTTGTGGAAATAAACGCCGACAATGGTAAGGAGGAGCGGGTACTTTTTATTAATGATAAAGCCGATATACAGCGTTATGATTACATAAGAAACAAGCGCCGCCTTGAAACAGTTGGTTGGGAAGCTGAAAAACCACAAAAACATTTTTTTGACAAGGGAATTGAAAAGATTTATGCCAACATGAACAAGCAACTGCCTGATCAGGAAATAAACATTTCAGGTCGGGACACTTCTGAACAAAGGTTTATCGTTACGGCATCGACAGACAGGAGCAGAGGCGTGGTTTATTTATATGAGCGCAAACCGAACAAGCTAAGCAGGCTCAGCGATAACGCCAAGCTTAACCCCGAAGATATGTGTGCTATGGAACCAATAAGCTACCACGCCGGCGATGGTACGCTTATAAACGGCTATATTACCTATCCGCAGGGCGTTAACCGCGCCAACTTGCCGGTTGTTGTAATTCCGCATGACGGGCCTTTTGGGCAGCGCGATTATTGGGGATACAAAGCCGAAACACAATTTTTAGCCAACCGGGGGTATGCTGTTTTACAGGTAAATTATCGTGGCTCATCCGGTTACGGAAAAGTTTTTTACAGTGCAGGCTTTATAGAGCAGGGCGGCAAAATTCAGCAGGATATAATGGATGGCGTAAATTACCTTGTGCAGCAAAAAATAGCCGATCCGGCCAAAATAGCCATATTCGGGCGTGGGTTTGGTGGTTTTTCTGCTTTGTACGGCGTAACGTTTTACCCGCACAAATATGCCTGTGCCATAGCGCTTGATCCGCCTATTAATGCTTATACTTACATAAAAGAAGTGCCAACTTTTTTAAGATCAACGCTGCAAAAACGATATGAGATGTTTGGCGACCCTAAAAAGGACGCCGAGCGGCTTAAGGCAATTTCGCCCGTTTTTAACACGAACAAAGTTAAAGCGCCAATACTCATATTTCAGGCCGGGCTTGATATGCGTTTGAATACCAGCGAGATGAATAACTATCGCCGCGACTTACAACGCCATAATGTGCCGGTTATTTATGAACTGAATAAAAACGAAGGGCGGTCAGGGCAGACCGATAGCAGCAGAATGCAGATCTATCTGAAAATTGAAAAATTTCTGCATGATAATATGTTGGCTAAACCTTAAGGTTGTGTAATGAGGGCGCAGAATACTACCTACAGAAAGAATTTTTCGCTGATAATTGCCTTTTTAATATTGGTGTCAGTAACGTTGTTTGTGGCGCTTTATGCAGCTTACCAAATAACCGCGCAAAACGTAGAAAATGATTTTGCCTCTAAGAAAAATACGGTTGCCGAAAAAACCTTTGTAAATCCGTACAACGATCTTTACAAAAACAGAATACCCATAATAACGTCTTACATGGGTATGCTTGATTCAGGGTCGGCAGGAGATTATGCTGATTCTATATTCCATCAATTCTCTTTTGTACGTAAAGTAGTTTTCTTCAAGATAACAGTTGGTAACCCCAAAGCAGGGAATAAAAAAGCAAGTAATCTAGGCATGCGGATCAATGCTATTCACCAATATTACCCACACGGCGTAGAGGTGAAAAGAACAAGTAACGAAGCATTTATCAATCAAAATGATTTCAAGCAAATGGTAGATAAGCTGAGCGATTATGTTGCGGCTTTTGATACATCAA
>CBFGNU010000289.1:0-5130 GCA_965650195.1 uncultured Mucilaginibacter sp.
TTCATGAACTTGGTTAATATTGGTTTGCGCTAATTGTTCTATTAGCTACAAAACAAATATGAACATCTAATCCACTTCTTTTTTATCAAAAACTGACTGTATTTTGCCATTGATATACTATTTTAGCAAGCATTACTGCAATAATAACACATGAAGACCGCCGTACATAAGCATTCAATACCTGATTCACAGATATTTACCGTTAAATATCTGGAAGATCATTACTTTGATCCGGTATGGCATTCGCACTCCGAATACCAGTTATTTGTGCCACTTGAAGGTACGGGAACGCGATTTATAGGTGATAGTATCAAAAATTTTACGCCTAATGAACTGATTCTCATAGGGTCAAACCTTCCACACCTGTGGCGCAGCGATGAAACCTACTTTGAAAAAAGTGCGCCATTGAAAGTAAGCGGTATAGTAATTTACCTGCAGGAAAGCTTTTTGGGAGAGCATTTAATGGCGAAGGACGAAATGGTGCAATTGAGAAACTTCTTTAAAAAGTCATCGCGCGGATTGGAGTTTCATGGCAAAGTGCGGGTATCGGTAATTGAAATGATGAAGGAGCTTTTGACGCTAAGCGGACTACCCGCATTTATTCATTTGCTTAAAATATTGAACGCGCTTGCTAATACTAAGGAATACAGTTTTATATCGCACAACGAATATAATGATCCTTTTAAAAAGGATGAAGCAGACCGCATGAGCAGCGTTTATGAATATATCCTGAAAAACTATCGGAAAAAAATCCACCTGAATGAACTTGCCGACCTGGTGTGTATGACTCCCACCTCCTTCAGCCGCTATTTCGCAGCGGCAAATAACAAAGGTTTTTCCAAATTCATTACTGAACTGCGAGTTAAACATGCCTGTAAACTGCTAACCGAAACAGAACTGAGCGTAGCAGCTATTGCCGAGCGTACAGGCTTTAAAACACTTTCCAACTTCAACAAGCATTTTAGGGACGAGATGAAGAAGAAGCCTACAGACTACAAGAAAGAGTTTTTGCAGATTTTAAGTTAATGCGAAGTATTACAGCTGTTTACGCATTACATAATCGTTCATCCAATAAGGACCTATTGCGATATCCTCCTTATAGATTACAGCAAAGCCCAGCTTTTCGTAAAACGTTTTTGCCGGATTATATCGGTTAACATTTAGTTCTAAAATGTTCTTTCCGGCTGTTAAAACATCGGCACAAACTTTATCTACCAATAGTTTGCCATAGCCTTTACCCTGTGTTGATGACAGACAATACAGTTTATGTAGTTTGTATATGTCAGGATTTTCCTCGCGTGGCGAGTAAGCTGCTAAGGCGACAGGCTTATCATCCTCTATCAGCAATAAATAAGTTTGCTCACCATTAATTATTTGTTCCGTTATTTTATCTGTGGAGTATATTTCCGCAAGCATAAAGACAAGTTGCTCCGGAGATAGAATTGGCCCATAGGCCGGCCACCAGATCGCTTCAGCTAATTGGCGAATGGTTTCTACATCTTCAACAGTTGCTACGCGGATAACAGGCATAAATTTCAACTAACCTCTGATCATCTCCCAATAATTATCGGGACTTAATCAACTAAATTAATGATTTTCTTCCTCGTCAACAGGCAATGATGTTTGATGTGCAGGATGACCGATAGCAAAGTATTCTTCCAGTTCAGCTAATGTTGATGTGCTGGTAGCTATATCTTTTATGATCCTTCCTTTTTCCATCAGCAAAATACGGTCGCAAACATCAGTAACGTGGTTAAGGTCATGGCTTGATACCAGTGTGCAGACGCCATTGTTCTTGTTCAGGTCCTTAAGTAATGTTTTAAGCCTATATTGTGTAGTAGGATCTATATTAGCAAAAGGCTCATCCAGCATTAAAAACTGCGGTTTTTGCAGCAGGCAGGATACTATGCCAACTTTAGTTTGATTACCCTTGGAAAGATCGCGGATGTATTTACCCTTTTTAAGGATCTCACCATTAAAGAATTCACCGAACTGTGCAATATATTCATCTACCTGCGCGCGGGTTTGATTATGCAGGCCGCCGATGAAGTAGAAATACTCTTCGGGTGTAAGGTAATCTATCAAAAAGCCTTCGTCAAGGTAGGATGCGGTGTATTCCTTCCAATGTTCGTGTCCGGCAACGGGTTGTCCCTCTGACAATACCTCGCCGGCTTCCGGTCTGATCAAATCAAGCATCATACGGAACAGGGTGGTTTTACCCGCACCGTTATTGCCCACTAAGCCAACGCTTTCGCCTTTATTGATCTGTAATTGCGGCACATTAACCACAATAACACCGTTGTAAATCTTCTTAATATCTTTTACCTGTATCATGTTATTTATTTCTAAAACCCTCGGTTATGGTATATTTTCTCTTATAAAAATCCTGCACCAGTTTATCCAGCCAGAAACTACGTGTTACGATACCCGCAATACCAACTACTGTCATTATTGCAAGCCCAACATCAGCTAAATTAAGCAGTTTGAATGGCGCGAATATGACATATGGGCCCAACATCAACGGCAGCGATAGCAACCACTGCGTGGCTCCAACGCCTTCCCAGTTAAAGGACGCACCCTTGCTCAAGTCGATACGTTTGGCATTTCGGTTGGCAAAAAACAATACTATGTGTATGTTCACGCCCAAATTCCATACATACATTACAAAGTGTACCAACACTGTGCGCCAGCCAAAATATGCGTAAGGTATAGATAATACAACAGCAGCAGTTGATACAGCCGTAAATAGAAGATACTTGGCTTTCAAAAAATCTGTAAAACTTACTTTGCTTACCATTAAGCCGTCAAAGTGTGCCGCCTGCCAGCTATACAAAAACTGCCCGTAGCTAATTATAAAAAAACCGGTAATAAACATTCCCACAAATATTCTCCACCAATCTGAAGAACCTTGTGATGGATTAAGATAAATGATCAAACCATAAAGTAAGAACACTGCCGACATAATAAAGGCCGACCGAGGCCGCTTATTACGCAGAATAAGTTTTATCTCGTTGGCAACCTGATCGCCAAGGGAGCCAAAGCGGTCAAGTAGCGGATACTCAGTACTGGTTTTATACGATGCCTTTTTACGTGAAAGCTCTTCGAGGTAAAGGTTTTGTTTGAGGTATACAAAGTTTAAAACATACATTCCGATAGCCATCGCTAAAGGCACTAAAGCCAAAGCTGGGTGCTTCAGGAGATTACCAAAAAAGGCGTATGATATGTTGCGGATAGAGTAGATATGCCAAGCAAAGTCTCCGGCAATTATCAATCCCAGAACAACAGTTACAATTACAAATACCCAGCCATTCAGGTTTGCTCTCCGCTTTAAGTATAAGGCCAGGTAATTGTTAAAAATGGTTATAGACAATATTGCGACAATAAAACCTGCTGCTGCTCCGCTCCCTACGTGAGCTATAACCTTAAATATAAAGGGGAAGAACAGAATTATTGGCCAAAGGTTAAAAAACGAAAGCAGCGCGGTAAAAGCAAGATAGCCTACAATAATATTCCGCCGCACCGGTAAATGAAGATAGGGCTGCACGCGCAGCGTGGGCAATTCCTGCAACTGTATACGTGATAACAATTCGAACAGGAAGTACATCAGTATTATCCCACAAAACGAGACAATAACATCCTCGTGTGGTAAGGCCTTTTCCAAAACCACATCCATTGCAAAGCCAATTATCCCGACAACTACCAAAAGATACAGGATCATAAGGCCCATAACTATACGTACGCCTATGCTTTTACCTGTGTTTTTTGACCGCCAGAAGGCTTTTAACTCATGCCTAAGGAAATTTGATATCATGTAAGATCAGTTTAATTGGGGTTAAGGTACTAATATTTATATCTGTCGCCCCATAGTTTCTTTAACTTTTCTTTCGATTCCATTTCCCGCGAATTGTTACCGGGTTCGTAAATTTTTGTGCCTTTTATGGCATCGGGCAAAAAGTCAAGGTTTACGAAATTGCCCTCGTAACTGTGGGCATATTTATAATCCTTACCGTAACCTATATTCTTCATTAGCTTGGTTGGGGCGTTGCGCAGGTGCAGCGGCACGGGCAGATCGCCGGTTTGTTTAACCAGACTTAGTGCGGTGCCAATGGCGGTTGTGGCCGAGTTACTCTTTGCCGATGTTGCCAGGTAAATAGCAGTCTGCGACAGGATGAGCTGAGACTCCGGCATGCCAATAACATTTACAGAATTAAAGCAGGCCTGTGCCAGCAGCAGCGCATTAGGGTTGGCGTTGCCTATGTCTTCTGATGCCAGTATCAACATCCTGCGGGCTATGAATAGCGGGTCCTCGCCGCCTGCTATCATGCGGGCCAGCCAGTAAACCGCGCCGTTGGGGTCGCTGCCGCGCATTGATTTTATAAAGGCTGAGATAATATCATAATGCTGTTCGCCGGCCTTATCATACAGTGCCATGTTCTGCTGCACGTGGTCGAGTACCGCTTTGTTGGTTATCTCGATGGTTTTACCGGAGATGGCGTTCACCAGCAGTTCAAATATATTAAGCAGCTTCCGGGCATCGCCGCCGGATAGGCGCAGCAGTGCCTCGTTCTCTTTTATGTTGATCTTCTTCTTTTTGAGTACCTCGTCTTCCCGCATAGCTTTGTTCAGCAGGCCCATCAGATCTTCCTCTTCCAGGTGCTGTAGAATATAAACCTGGCATCTCGACAGCAAAGCCGAGATCACTTCAAACGATGGATTCTCTGTAGTGGCGCCTATCAGCGTAACTATACCCCGCTCCACAGCGCCCAGCAGCGAATCCTGCTGCGATTTGGAAAAACGGTGGATCTCATCAATGAACAGCACCGGTAAGGTATGCCCCTCATCGCGCAGCCGGGTGGCGGTTTCAATTACCTCGCGGATGTCTTTAACGCCCGAGTTGATGGCGCTTAGTGAGAAGAACGGCCTGTCCTGCGTTTGCGAAATGATATAGGCCAGCGTGGTTTTGCCCACGCCCGGCGGCCCCCAAAAAAGCATGGAGGGCAGCGCACCACTCTCTATCGCTTTACGCAAAACCGCGCCCTGCCCTACCAAATGCTTCTGACCGACATAGTCATCAAGTGATTTGGGGCGCATGCGCTCGGCTAATGGCGGCAGATTGTTCATATCGTAAAA
>CBFGNU010000290.1:0-5081 GCA_965650195.1 uncultured Mucilaginibacter sp.
AATTGTGGGCCTGTTAGCGGTTGAAATGTTTTTAACCAAAGACGGCCAGATATTGGTAAACGAATTGGCACCGCGCCCACATAACAGCGGTCACCAAAGTATTGAGGGTAACGTAGTATCGCAGTTTGAGCAACACTTACGCGCGATATTTGACCAACCGCTTGGTGATACCGCCTGCCTTAACAATGCCATAATGGTTAACGTTTTAGGCGAAGAGGGCCACGAAGGACCGGCAGTTTACCAGGGAATTGAGAAAATATTAAAATGCCCCGGCGTATACGTACATTTATATGGCAAAGCTTTAACCAAGCCTTACCGTAAAATGGGACATGTTACCATAATTGACGCAGACCGTGAAAAGGCTATTGAGAAGGCGAGGTTTGTGCAGAAGACTTTAAAAGTTATTAGTTAAGATTTTTAAGCTCGCTAATTAATGAACCTAAAATCGGTTGTCGTTTTACTTAACTTTCTGTTGATATCGATAACTGCCTTTGGGCAATATACTTATATTCAAAAACTAGGTAGTATTGCTACTGTTGCGTTACCAGATACGCCTAAATTGGTTGATGCAGAGGGCATTAAGCAGTATGTAGCAGTTAATGAAAACGGAGTAGTTTTTCAAGCGGCTTTCGTACATGTAAATAAGGGCTTAAAAAATATTTTTTCTTCCTCTCGTATCGACTCTTTGTATGTGGATTATTTAAAAGGGTTTTTACATAGCACTAAAGGTAAACTGATATATAAAGACAAAATTAAAATAAACGGGCATCAAGCCATACAATTCGCTTTTAAGGGAATAGCAAAAGATCAAATCATTTACGGACATTATCGTACGGTGCTCTTAGGCGATACATTAGTATCATGCGGAGTTTTATCATCAGACTTGGTGCCTAAAAACGAACGAATTATTAAGGCATTTTTTGATACATTTAAGGTAATAAGCGTAGCAGAGTTAGACGAAATTGACGCATCCACTGCTGCGCATAAATTTGGTAGCGCTATAGGAATATTAATTGTGGTTGCTATTCCATTAGTTATAGGATTAGCGATCGTATTTCTATTAAGAAAAATAATATATAAAAAACAAAAAAAGCTCCCTTAATATGAGTTTCAGTAAGGTTAAAGTAGGAATAATAATGGGCAGTAAATCGGATCTTCCGGTTATGCAGGATGCTGCTGACGTGTTAAAGGTACTAGGTGTTGAATACGAAATAACCGTTGTATCGGCCCACCGCACGCCCGACCGTATGTTTGCCTACGCCCGCGAAGCTGCGGGGCGTGGTATCAAGGTGATTATCGCCGGCGCCGGTGGCGCGGCGCATTTGCCGGGCATGGTGGCTTCACTAACTCATTTGCCTGTTATTGGTGTTCCGGTAAAGTCAAGTAATTCGATTGACGGCTGGGACTCTATCCTGTCTATCCTGCAAATGCCTAATGGTATCCCCGTTGCTACAGTGGCATTAAACGCAGCAAAAAATGCAGGTATACTAGCTGCACAGATCATATCAACCGCTGACGAAACCGTTGTTAAAAATCTTATTGCGTTTAAAGAGGATCTGAAGAAGAAAGTGGAGGAGTCGGCAGAGGATATGGGTAAGTAATCTTGCTGTTGTCGCCGATGTCTTTTTAGGTGAAGAATATATTAAAAAACAAAAAACCCGAATATAAAATTAAGGCGACACCTATCAATACAAATACCATATTGATCAATCTGGTATCATCGCCTTTTATTAAAAACTCTTTGGGATCGTCAACAAAATATTGAATTGTAACCTGCTGACCATTGGCATATTTTATCGGGTTACTACCTTCACTATACTCTTCCCTTATCAATAATTCATCCTCCGTTGCAAACCTTATAATCGGGTAATAAATAACCGAGCTCATATTTCCCGAACCTCTGCTATAATTTTCTTTCTGATCAACGACGGTGCCGGTAACTTCCTTGCAGTTGCTCAATATTTTTCTTTTGCGCTCGCCTCTGCCTTTAATAACAAAAATAACAATCAGGCCGAACACCAGTGATAAAAGCGGTTGGTAATAAATTTCATCCATGCAATAAAATTACCGAAAATATTGATCGTTGATCTATCATGATTTTTGCAGATTTAGAACCAATGAATTAGCTTTTAAGAGTAAAACCTAATCAAACTTAATCACCTGCGGCCCTGAAATCCGCGCAACGTGGCAATTACAGCCACCTGATATTTTAAATATGGCGGTTTTAGTTTGTCCGGTTGTGGGATGTGTTGCTGTAACAATTACCTCATCGCCTGTTGTTGAAAGCTTACCAAGTACATTATCATCTGCAACGGTGTAACCGTAACTATTTGATCCCGGGTTGCTGCCTGATGACAGCGTTTCATTAGTGCGTTGATTGACCGCCGTAAAATTTTTCACATCCACGGCATTTCCATTCTTATCCTGAAACTGCACGCTTATTGACGCAAACACCATGGTACATGCCTGCGCCGGGCAATCAATCACATCCTGTTGAATTTTACTACAACCGAAGCAGCAGGCAACTAATAATACAATGAATATTTTTTTTGTCATGGCAGATGATATTTTGTTGAACATATTTCATCTGAAACGCTAAGACACTTTCAAACGCTACACTTCCCTTCAACTATTCCACTGCTTAAGTGAGCGGATCTAATTCAACTGCGGGTTTTCGGGGAAATTAGCAATGTGAGCAAAACGCTGCCCCATACTTATTACCACTTGTTTCCACATTTGCTGATCGTTGCTGTTAAACAACATTTCGCTGTTAAATTTATCGGTTACCAGCCAACTGTTGTCTCTTATCTCGTCGGATAATTGTTCGGGCGACCACCCGGAGTATCCCATAAAAAACTTTATCTCTGTCTCGTTTAATTGATAGCTGCTCACCAATTCTTTCACCTGTTCAAAATCGCCGCCCCAATAAATTCCTTCCGTTAATTCAATTCCGCCATCAATTTTTTCGGGCGCGCGATGGATGAAATGCAGTGTGTTTGCCGCTACCGGGCCGCCGGTAAATACCGGGATCTCAGAATAGGAAACATCAGGCAAAACATCACCTAATAAATAGTCGCTTTGATGATTCAATATAAAACCCATCACCCCTATATCGGCATACTCCGTTATTAAAATAACCGACCGCTTAAAGTTGGGGTCCATCATAAAGGGCTCTGATATTAACAATCCGCCCGCCGTTGGTGTAATTGAATTTAACATCGTTTTTATTTTTATATAATATAGACACAATTAACAAGCCAAAGTAAATTATTGCCTAAGTAATATTTTGCTATACAATATTAAGTATTACGGCTTAATAAATTTGTAAGTTTGCAGGTAATGAACCGCGAAGAATTACAAAATTTAAGGAAAGACTACAGTTCAGCCTCGTTAACTGAAAAGGACAGCGACGCTAACCCCATTAAGCAGTTTGATGCCTGGTTTAACGAGGCAATAACAGCAAATGTGCTTGAGCCAAACGCCATGACGCTTTCAACCGCTACCACGGATGGGCGACCGTCAGCGCGGGTTTTATTATTAAAAGATTATAATCCGGATGGGTTTTCTTTTTATACCAATTACTTAAGCCGGAAAGGCCGCGAAATAGCTAAAAACCCCATGGGGGCGATTACCTTTTTTTGGGGCGAGTTAGAGCGCCAGGTGCGCATAGAGGGCACTATAGAAAAACTGAGTAAGGTTCAATCCGACAGGTATTTCAACTCCAGACCCAAAGGCAGCCAGATAAGCGCAGTAGTTTCGCCTCAAAGCCAGGAAATTGGCAGTCGCGGCGAGTTGGACAGCATGATGGTTAAGGCGGAGAACGAGTATAAGGACAAGGAAGATTTGAAGCCTGCGCATTGGGGGGGATATATATTAAAACCCCGCGTAATTGAGTTTTGGCAAGGCAGACCAAGCCGTATGCACGATCGTATTGTTTATAAAAAAGTTGACAATAAAACCTGGAAAAAAGTACGCCTTGCGCCATGAGTTTTGACGGTATCAAACAAATATTAACAGATAAATTTGGCGCCGCAGTTATTGTCGGCGAGGAAACGTCGGTTCTGCAACCTGCATTGCTGATAGCTCCTGATCTGATAGCTGGTGTATGTTTGGAACTGCGCAATAACCCATTAACCTATTTCGATTTTCTATCATGTCTCACTGGCGTTGATCATGGTGCCGAAGATGGCCGCTTTGAGGTGGTTTATCATTTATCATCCATCCCCTATCATTTACAGCTCACTCTAAAAGTGGCCAAGGTGCATGACAGGGCAATCCAAGACCTTCCATCATTTAAAAGCGTAGCCGATGTGTATCGCACTGCCGAATGGCATGAGCGTGAAGCCTATGACCTGGTAGGGATATTTTTTGAAGGCAATCCCGATCTGCGCCGTATTTTATTGCCGGACGATTGGGAAGGTTACCCGTTAAGGAAAGATTATACTAACGCTGAATATTATAAGGGAATTAAGATAGATTGATGTCGGATTTCGGATGTTCGATTTCGGATATTTTTATTGAAAGATGGATAAAGCGGAACTAAAACGTAGAACACAAAGATTTGCAGTTGATGTTATTAAGTTTACTGAGGGTATCCCTTATATCGCGCCGCTAACACATTATGTAATCAATTGCTACGAAGTGCTACGTCAGTAGGTGCTAACTATAGGGCGGCGTGCAAAGGTAAATCAACTGCCGACTTTATTAATAAGATAGTAATCTGTGAAGAAGAAGCAGATGAGTGTATATATTGGATCGATTTGTTGATGGAAGCAGAGTTAGTTCAACCGAATCAAGTAATTACTTTACGAAACGAGGCCAACGAACTAACTGCTATATTTACGACCATAGGAAAAACAGCCAAAGAAAATCAAAGAATAAAAAATTCAAAAAAATAAAATCGAAATGGAACATTCGAAATTTGAAATAAAAACAAATAATTCCGAAATCGAACATCCGAAATCCGAAATCAAAATAAATTGAACATTCGAAATTCGAAATAAATTGAACCAGGCTTTAAAAAACTATAACGAAAAAATCTCTGCTGCAAGCGTAGAAGACATGGTGCTGAACATGGGGCC
>CBFGNU010000291.1:0-5071 GCA_965650195.1 uncultured Mucilaginibacter sp.
AGCCGGTTTCAACATTATATTGAGCGATCCGAATGTTAAAGCTATTTTGATCAACATATTTGGTGGCATTGTTCGTTGCGACCGCGTAGCACAAGGTGTTATTGATGCTTACCAGGAAATTGGTAACATTCCGGTTCCTATCATTGTTCGTTTACAAGGCACAAATGCTAAGGAAGCAAAGGAACTGATAGACAATTCAGGCCTGAAAGTTTTCTCGGCTATATTATTAAAAGAAGCTGCAGAGAGAGTAAAAGAGGTTTTAGCTAAATAAGGAAAGCTAAGCGCCTTGCCGTATAAAAGAACAAGATTATAAAAAATAAAAACGCCGGATACTAAAATATCCGGCGTTTTACTTTTTATATAACAATTGCAAAGGTAGATGACCTTACAGATTAGTCTTTTATATGCAATGCCTGTTTTACCTCATCATAGTTTTTGAGATTGACAACGCTAAGGGTGTGTACGCCCCCGGGAATTATAATGTACCTGAATTGGTGCGCGTTTGATATGCTGCTGTAGGCATTTGTACTGCTGGTTAAGTTTATCCTTAAATTCCCAACTGTGGAAAGCGCCGACCATGTATCGAGGTTAGGCGTAGCGCCACTCATATAATTTATTGCAATAGGCAGGGTGCTTACCTGGTCGGTAGGCCATATAACGGGATTATATCCATTAAGCTTTGCATATACCAACACTACGCCATTATCTAAAACAGTCTGGGTAATTTTAGAGGCGGGGATATCAGCTGTAAAGTTGACCGTACCAAAAATAGTTGTTTTGGCATAGGTAGCCGGGGTATACCAGTCAGAATATATTACGTTAGCTGTTCCCGGGTCGCCTTTGGGTCCTTTTAAATTAATTGGTGAGGGCCATGCGCCACTTGCTTTGGGACCATAAAATAAATAATCGGTAGTGTTTAAGTAATAGTCCCCATCAATCCCTAATCCCCCTCCCGGCGCAATAGTGCCGCTATAAATTTTAGATCCAGCAGTTCCTGCCGCACCTGTAGCGCCCGTGGCTCCGGGTGCACCGGTTGCACCAGTAGCGCCCGTGGCACCTGTTGCGCCTGTTGCACCCGTGGCTCCCTTGAGGCTGGTGGCTGCTCCCCATCCCGAACTTGTTTTAGGTCCATAAAAATCGCTGGTAGAAACGTTAAGGTAGAAATCACCTGTAGCTCCCAGCGTGGCTGCCGGAGCCACTGTGCCAGAGTAAATTTTGGTACCATCGGCACCTGTTGCACCAACAGCACCTGTGGCTCCGGTTGTGCCTGCGGCACCTGTGGGGCCTACGGGCCCCTCTTTAGTACAAGAAGTGAGAAGTACCGCTGCAGTAATAAATGTGAAAATTAATTGATTAAAATGTTTCATGGTAGTTTGGATGTTTTAAGTGTTTGTTAAACTATAAAAGGCTTTTTCTTAGCCTTATTTTAATTGACTGAAGCAAAGTAACAGTGTATAATTGCTTCAATTATGCGTTTAACTACGTGACTACCATGCGAATATTACGCTTCTTTTTTGCGGTTCATACGTTAGTATAGGAAAGTTTATTGCAGGCCGAAGCCATGCAAGCCAGAGCGAACTTATTAAAAGGTTAGAAGAAAGGTTATTATTGAAATCTTAAGCGGCAGATACCAGCCTATTATGATGGAGTAGTTAAATATAAAGAGCGCTTACTGAAAAAAGCCTAAGGGGGGTCTGATCTGCCCCCTTAGGCTTTTTCAGCATTTTAAGATGCCGTTGGCCTGTCGCTGCTATGCAGGTTATGGCTTACCATAAAATGATGCAATTTAGCTCCAATTGCGGATGAATTATCAACTGCATACGTTCCGTATGCATCCACGATCAAGCCTTTCAAATCAAATTTAGGAGAGCTTACCGCGTATACAATAGACATATCCGACGGGTTGCTCGCCCCTTCAAAACGATGAAATTCATCAATTGAAAAATCATCAGCAGTCATATGTATATCCCGTGACTTATCATCAACGGTATCCCCTTCTATACTAAGATTAGCGGTATATCCCTTTTTCATTAAATCGTTAGTGGCATCCACTAAGGTTTCATAATTTTCCATGGCAAATTAGTTTAAGTGTTGCGCCGCATAAGCGCACACATATTAAACTAAAAATGCAAAGTACTTGTTTGCGGTAAAAGTAATTTATGGCAAAAGGATTAAACTTCGCGGTTGATGTCCCAGTTTTCAAGGTAATCGGCAACCCGTTTAACAAACGACCCACCCAATGCGCCATCTACCACACGGTGATCGTATGATAATGAAAGGAACATCATATGCCGTATGGCTATTACATCCCCTTCGGGGGTTTCTATGACGGCGGGCTTTTTCTTAATTGCGCCAATAGCCAAAATAGCTACCTGCGGCTGATTGATTATAGGTGTTCCCATCAGGTTACCAAACGACCCTACATTGGTGATGGTGAAGGTCCCTTCTTTTACATCATCGGGCTGCAGCTTATTTAAGCGGGCCTTTGCCGCCAGGTTATTAACGGCTTTGGTTAGCCCTAATAAGTTAAGCTCGTCTGCCTTTTTTATTACGGGAACTATCAGGTTTCCGTTGGGTAAAGCCGTAGCCATGCTGATATTTATAGCGGCTTTACGTATAATTTGCGTGCCGTTTACAGAGGCGTTAATAAGCGGAAAGTCTTTAATAGCTTTCACAACGGCTTCTGTAAAAATTGGCATAAAGGTTATTTTTTCACCTTCGCGTTTTTCAAAGCTGTTCTTTATTTTTTCGCGCCACAATACCAGGCTTGTAACATCAGCCTCAACAAAAGAGGTCACATGTGGCGACGTATGCTTGCTCATTACCATATGGTCGGCAATAAGCCTGCGCATCCTGTCCATTTCTATTATCTCATCACCACCTGATACAGACGAAGTTTGGGTTGGGGCTGATATAGCAGGTTCGGGAGTTTCCTTAACAGGCGCGGGTTGAGCTTTTATCTCCTCTGTGTGTGGTTTAAGCTCGTCTGTTGCAGTATTTTGGGTGGGTGCGTATGATTGCCCCGATATTCCATTTGCAGTTCCTGAACGATCTTTAAGGTAATTTAAAAGGTCATCCTTTGTTAAACGACCTTCGGACCCACTTCCTTTAATGCTATCTAACTCGGCAGTACTTATATTTTCCTGCAAAGCGATGTGCTTCACCAGCGGAGAGTAAAAACGCGGTGCATCATTTACAGAACGCTGCGGCACAAAAGCCTGGGCTTTTTCCAATAGTTCAGTACCGGGTATATTGCTTTGCTTTTGTCCTTCCTCAACGGTAGCAGTTACTTGCTGCGTAGCAGTAGAAAGCCGCTCTGTGGTATGGGAAGCCTGAATTGTGTCAGCGGATAAATTTTCCTCATCTTGTAGGCCATCGTCGTCTGTTTCTATAATGGCAACAACATCCCCTACCTGAACAATATCATCCTCTTTACAAAGGCGTTCAACCAATCTGCCTGATACCGGCGATGGCACTTCAGAATCTACTTTGTCTGTGGCTATTTCAATTACCGCATCATCCGCTTCGATATAATCACCCGGATTTTTAACCCATTTAATTATAGTTGCTTCCGCAACACTCTCCCCCATCTTTGGCAATAACAACTGGTATTTGGCCATACAGAATATATAGTTATGAGTTCAAAATTATAAAATTACCGCATTAGTTGTTAACATCCTTAAGTAAAGTATTCAACATTGCCAGTGCAGCAGTAGCACTGCGTTCAATATTTTGTATTCTTTTGCTACCAAATATGAATTTTTTCACTGCGATCTTCTCAACCGAACCTACTGCTATCCAAACAGTTCCAACCGGCTTATCCGGTGTACCACCATCCGGCCCGGCAATACCTGTTACAGCGATAGCAAAATTAGTATTGAAATTTTTTAACGCCCCACTCAACATTTCAGTGACAGTTTCTTCACTTACAGCACCAAAATCACTTATCGTTTCGTCTTTCACGCCCAAAATTTGTTGTTTTAAAGCGTTGCTATAAACCACCCCGCCACCGGCAAAAACTTTTGAGGAACCTGCATGCTGTGTAAGCAAATGCGAAATATACCCGCCGGTGCAGCTTTCAGCAACAGAGAGTGTAAGTCTCTTACTTTCCATTAAGTTGAGTACCGCTTTTTCAAGGGCAATGTCTTCCGTTGCAACCAAAATATCACTTACCCTTTCCACAATTTCAGTGGCAAACGAATCAACCTCCTGTGCAAGGCCGGCATCATTATCGCCATACCCACTCAGGCGTAATCTAACCTGCCCTAATTTGGGCAAATACGCCAGTTTAATATGTTCAGGTAATCTATCTTCTATATCGGCAATACGTTTAGCTAAAAATGACTCCCCTTCGCCCGCTGTTAATAATGTTTTATGAATAATTACAGGTAGTTTGAAAGCGATTTTTAACCGCGGGATAACCTGCTCATCCATCATGTACATCATCTCAAACGGCACGCCGGGCATTGACACATAAATTTTTCCATTGTTTTCAAACCACATTCCTGGCGCGGTGCCGTTATGGTTTATAATAACTTCGCAATTTTGGGGCACCATAGCCTGCGCCTTGTTTATATCCAGCAGCGGCCGGTTGTTTTTCGCGAAGATGCGTGTAACATTGGCTAAAGTGTCGGAATTTTCAATCATTCCGGCATTAAAATATTCGGCCAGCGTATTTTTGGTGATATCATCTTTGGTGGGCCCTAAACCGCCGGTAATTAAGATAATATCGGCCCTTGAAGCAGCCTCGGCCAATGCTTTTAAAATATGCTCCCGGTCATCTGATACCGATGAAATCTGTTTTATTTTGATGCCAATATTATTCAGTTGCCGGGCCATCCAGGCCGAGTTGGTGTCAACTATCTGCCCTATTAATATTTCGTCGCCTATGGTGATAATTTCTGCGCGCATTAGTATCTGTTAAAAAAGCCGTTATTGGTGTAATCGCTTCGTTTGGTTAGCTTAAGCGCCTGCAATATATCTGACCGCACCCGTAGCGTAACGTTGTATGATTTATAGTAACCAAATGGCAACCATGATATAGCCAGATCCCAGCAATGCAGATCCCGGT
>CBFGNU010000292.1:0-5016 GCA_965650195.1 uncultured Mucilaginibacter sp.
AAGTTAAAATTAAAATTGGGTGGCAAGGAAATGCTATCAAAGGAACAAATGAAGAAAATTAACGGTGGGTATGATGCCGAAACTATGTGCGGCTCTGCTTGCAATGAGCTATCTGATTATGTTTGTTGTCAGGGTGGCGGTTTTGCCGCCACTTTAGGCTATTGGACGTGTTGTGATGCTTATGACTTTTGTGTACAATTTATGACGGGGTGGAAAGTAACCAACGATCCATCGCGCTGCGCTATTTAATTATTAAAGAGGCTGTCTTAAAGAAAGGCGGCCTCTTTCAAAAAAAAATGAGCAGATAATTCATCACCATCTGCTCATCTGCGTCCCGATAGCTATCGGGACTGCACATCAACTCATGTTCCGTATTCCGGCGTTGTTACTTCGCTTTCTTCAAATTCATAATCGCTTAACGGTGGGCATGAACAGATTAGCGTACGGTCGCCATAGGTATCATTAACCCGGCCAACTGATGGCCAGAATTTATGAGCGGCTACATATGGCAGCGGGAAGGCTGCAGTTTTGCGGCTGTATGGATGTTCCCATCCGTCAGCAGAAATAACGGTCATGGTATGCGGCGCGTTCTTAAGCGGGTTGTCAAGCTTGTCGAATGCGCCCTGCTCAACCTCAGCAATTTCCTTGCGGATAGCTATCATGGCATCGCAAAAGCGGTCCAGCTCATGTTTGGGCTCTGATTCGGTTGGCTCAACCATTACCGTACCGGCAACCGGGAAAGAAACAGTTGGTGCGTGGAAACCATAATCCATTAGTCGCTTCGCTATATCCACAACCTCAATGCCTGCGGCTTTAAAAGAGCGGCAATCCAATATCATTTCGTGCGCGCAGCGGCCGTGTGATCCGGTATATAAAACAGGATAATGGTTTTCTAAGCGTGTCTTAATATAATTAGCATTCAATATAGCATAACGGGTAGCGTTGGTTAAACCATCCGGCCCCATCATGGCTATATAAGCGTGCGATATGATCAATATAGATGCCGAGCCCCACGGCGCGGCAGATACCGCGTGGATGGCTTTGCCATTATCAATATCAACAACAGCATGGCCGGGCAGGTAAGGAACCAAATGTTTGGCTACGCCGATAGGCCCCATGCCAGGGCCACCACCGCCATGCGGAATGCAAAATGTTTTATGCAGGTTAAGGTGACAAACATCGGCACCAATATTAGCCGGACTTGTTAAGCCAACCTGCGCGTTCATGTTGGCACCATCCATATAAACCTGCCCACCATTTTGGTGAATGATCTCGCAGATATCAATAATCGATTCTTCAAAAACGCCGTGAGTTGACGGATAAGTTACCATCAGGCAGGAAAGTTCGTCTTTATACTGCTCGGCGCGGGCTTTCAAATCGGCAACATCAATATTGCCGTTGTCATCGCATTTTACCACTACTATCTTCATCCCCGCCATAGCTGCTGATGCAGGATTAGTTCCGTGTGCAGATGATGGTATCAGTACAATATTACGATGATGGTCGCCACGATCATGATGATAAGCGCGGATCACCATTAAGCCGGCGTATTCGCCCTGCGCACCAGCGTTAGGTTGCAGGCTCATAGCGGCGAATCCTGTTATTTCACTTAGCCATCTGTTTAACTCATCAAACAGCTGCATATAACCACCGGTTTGATCTCCCGGCGCAAAAGGGTGCATGCGGCTAAATTCTGCCCAGGTAACAGGTACCATTTCGGTAGTAGCATTAAGCTTCATGGTGCATGATCCTAATGCTATCATAGAGTGGCAAAGCGAAAGATCTTTTGCTTCCAGCGATTTTATATACCGCAGCATCTCATGTTCAGAATGATGCGTGCTGAAAACCGGGTGAGTAAGATAAGCAGACGTTCTTTGCAAATCGGCAGGAATAACTGTTTCAGCCGATGTGTCTATAGCGGTATCATTAAGTGTTTTGCCTTTTACTTTGGCAAATATTTTTACCAGTGTTTTAATATCTTCAGGCAGGGTGGTTTCATCAATAGCAATAGTAACTAATGATCCCTTATAGTTAAGGTTCACATCATTATTTAATGCCTCAGCGTGTATCGCGTTAGCCAAGTCGCCAACTTCAACAGCAATTGTATCGAAATAGCTGTCATTAACTTGCTTATAGCCTAGGCCGGTTAAAGCGTTGCTTAAGGTAATGGCTAAACCATGCGTTCTTTCGGCTATCAGCTTTAACCCTTGAGGGCCATGGTACACTGCATACATACCTGCCATAATAGCCAATAACGCCTGTGCGGTGCAAATATTGGAAGTCGCTTTATCCCGGCGGATATGCTGCTCGCGGGTTTGCAAAGCCATGCGCAAGGCATAATCGCCGGCGCTATCAATAGTAACGCCTATTATACGGCCGGGCATTGAGCGCTTGTACTCCTCTTTTGTAGCAAAGAAAGCAGCATGCGGACCGCCGAAGCCCATCGGCACACCAAAACGCTGGGTTGATCCCACAACAATATCAGCACCCCACTCACCCGGAGGGGTAAGCAGCAGCAGGCTCATTATATCAGCGACCACGGTTAGTTTAATCCCTTTCTCGTGGCCTTTTGTAGCAAAATCAGCATAATTATAAACTGCTCCGTTGCCTGCCGGATATTGTACTATGGCACCAAACATGGTGTCGTTTAACTCAATTGTTTTGTGGTCGCCTATCAGCAAATCAATACCATAAGGCTCGGCGCGGGTTTTTAAAATATCAATGGTCTGCGGGAACAGCTCTTGTGAAACAAAAAACGTTTTAGCCGACTGGTTTTTACGCAGGCTGTATTGCATAAACATAGCCTCGGCAGCAGCGGTACCTTCATCCAACAGGGATGCATTTGCAATCTCCATACCGGTAAGATCTATTACCATGGTTTGGAAGTTAAGCAGCGCCTGTAAACGCCCCTGGGCTATTTCAGCCTGATAAGGGGTGTATTGCGTATACCATCCCGGGTTCTCCAGGATGTTTCTTTGTATAACACCAGGTACAATTACATCATAATAACCCTGACCTATATAGCTTTTAAAAACTTTATTTTTTGAGGCGGTTTGTTTCAGGTCGCGCAGATAAGCGAATTCACTTTTTGCAGCCGGAAGATCTAAAGGCGCTTTTAAGCGTATTTTTTGTGGGATGGTTTGTTCTATAAGTTCATCAAGCGTAGCTGCGCCGGTGACGTTCAGCATGGCGGTTGTGTCGGCGTCGCCGGGTGCAATATGTCGCCCTTCAAACCGCTCCTGGTAGGATGTATTTAAGATCATTTAATGGTACTTGCGTTATGGCCCCAAAGGTACATTTTAAATAATTATGAGGCAATTGTTAAAACGAATACTGACTTGCCCTTTACATGCAAATTTGTATTTTAGCCATAACGCCTTATCTATGTTACGGAAGTGCTTTTTATTATTTACGCAGATATTATTGTTGTGCCTTACAGCCAATGCCGCGGTATTTGTAGTAACCAGCAATGCAGATTCGGGGCCGGGTACTTTTCGCCAGGCTTTATCGGACGCCGCAGCTAATGGGAAGTTTGTTAAGGATTATATATATTTTAATCTACCTGATCAAAGTAGTGCCGGGCGCACAATAACGATAATTAGTTTGCTGCCCAATATAACTTCAAACCTTGTAATAGATGCCAGTACGCAGCCGGGTACTAAATTTGGCATAAGCGACACTAAGGTGTGTTTAAACTTTACGCTACCTGGCTTGCAGCACGAATCCTTCGAATCTGCATTATTAGTCTCAAAAGAAAATGACATAGAAATATATGGATTGTATATTAAGAATAGTACAACTGCATCATCCTATTTAGTCGGGATCAGACTTGAGAACAACAACAACATGCAAATAGGAGCTATGGGGAAAGGTAACGTGATATTTGGTTTTTCATCATCCATTACCGCTGGTATACTTAACAATCAGGTAAGATATTCTGCGAACCTGACATTAAAGGGCAATTTTTTTGACATAGATGTAGACGGGGAAAAGACGATTCCCGGTGGGTTTCACGATGGAGTAACGCTCAATAATATAGCTGGAGAAGCACAGATCGGCGGTGCCCCATCAGATGGTAATCTTTTTGCTGCCGGATTATTCGTTCACCAGGCTAATGTTTTAGATTCAGATAATCCGGATGATTGGTATTATTCTGATCCTGCATCTGTAAGCATTCAAAATAATAAGATCGGCGTTAATTATACAGCGACACGCTCGTTCGGATCCCAAGGACTTCATACATGGGGAGGTAAAACCTATTTTTATATAGCAGATAATGTAATAGCCACGGGTGGTAGCAAGAATGCGATAGATATTGAAAGTGTCCTTTATCCGGTTAAGATTGTCAGAAATTATATTGGCATTGATAAAACTTTACAAAACAAATTGCCGACATCTTCCCTTGCAATATTTATCAGATATTCCGGGAAGGTTTTTATAGGCAGCAGCGACCCCGCGGATGCTAATTACATAACAGGTTGCAAGCCTTTATATGTTTGGGAAAATTCCGTAGCAGCTGTTAATAAAAACAGTTTTTTTTGTACCATCGGTTTCTATCCTACTATTGAGCCCGGATCACATATTCCGATAACACAAATTGCTATAACGAATACCGCAGCCAACAAAGTAACCGGTACTGCAACACCAAATTCATCAATAGAATTATTTTACAGCGATAATTGTGGAACGACCTGTTCCCCGCAAACTTATTTTGCTTCGACAATGGCTGATGCAAGCGGAAATTGGGAATACACAGGTACAATCACAGGGCCGGTTATCGCGTCGGCAACATTTAACAATTCAACATCCGAATTTACAAACCCACATATTTACACAAACGAAATAATAGTAACAAACGCCTGCAACGGAATTGGTTCAATAAAAGGAGCCAAAGTTTCTGGTGGCGCTAATATTAAGTGGTTGAATGAACAGGGCGCTATAGTTGGCAACGAACTTGATTTAGTGAATGTGCCCCCTGGTAAATACCAACTTATAGTTAGCAACGGAAATTGCGGG
>CBFGNU010000293.1:0-4994 GCA_965650195.1 uncultured Mucilaginibacter sp.
AGCGTTGATCAGTCCCGGAACGCCCAGCAGCGTACCGCCAAAATAGCGTACCACAACCACCAGCACATTGGTAACTTCGCGGGAGAGCAGCACGTTCAGTATGGGTCTGCCGGCGGTGCCGGATGGTTCCCCGTCATCATTAATGCGGAATACCGATCTATCCGTACCTAGCCGCATGGCCCAGCAATGGTGGCGTGCTTTGGGGTGTTCGGCCTTTAAATGAGTTACGAGGTCTTTGATCTCAGCTTCAGAAGTGATTGGGTAAGTATAAGCCAGGAACTTGCTGCCACGATCACGGAATACGCCTTCAGAAGGGACTAGTATAGTTAAATAGGTGTCGTCAAACAGCATACAGCAAGGCTATTCGTTATACCAAATCTCCAACAGGTCATCACCCGACTGGATCTCATCACCTTTTGTACCGCTGATCTGTGGCGCGGGTATGCCCCTTTTTAAAACAGCATTGCCTGTGAATATGCGTGCTTCGTCCCACAGCCCTGCCTCAATAAATGAGCGTAAGGTAGCGGCCCCGCCCTCCACTATAACAGACTGGACATCCTGCAAATACAGTTGGTACATCATATACTGGGGCACGTAGCGGTCAAAATCCTCTAAGGCTATAAACTTGTTTTTACCCTTCACCTCGGTCTTCATCTCATTAAACACAATGGTCTCAACAGATTGATCAAACAGGCGTAAAGCGGGGTCGAGTTCAAGCCTGCGGTCAATAACAACCCGCTTGGGGTCACGACCCTCCGCATAACGCACATTCAATTGCGGATTATCAATAGCGGCAGTATTCTTGCCTACCAATACCGCGTCCTCCTCCGTCCGCCATTGGTGCACCAACTTCTGTGACTCAGGGCCGGTTATCCAGAACTGGTTCTTATCATCCGGTGCGAAGAAACCGTCAGCAGTTTGCGCCCACTTCAAAATAATATAGGGGCGGTGCTTCTGTACGCGGGTAAAGAACCGGCGGTTGAGATCGCGGCATTCCTGTTCCAATACGCCTATAACAACCTCTATTCCTACTGCTTGCAGCTTCTCTATGCCCTTACCATCCACCTGGTCAAACGGATCGCGGCAGCCAATTACTACTTTTGGGATGCGGTGTTTGATAATCAGATCTGCACATGGTGGCGTTTTACCATAGTGGGCGCAGGGTTCTAAGGAAACGTAGATAGTGGCATCATGAAAAAGCTCTTCGGCATTCTCAAAGTGCTTGAGCACGTTGTTTACAGCATTAACCTCTGCATGCGGCCCGCCGTATTTTTTATGGTACCCCGCACCTATTATTTTGCAATTATGAACTATAACCGCGCCAACCATAGGGTTAGGACTAACCATACCCCTACCCAAAGCGGCAAGGTCAAGGCAGCGGCGCATATACAATTCGTCGGTCGGCATGGTACAAAAGTAGCTTTTTATGTTACTTTGCGCTATGGAAACGGTTAAAGATGTATTTGCTGGGTATCGTGTGCAATTAAAGTCATTGTATGATGCCCGGGAAGCCGATGCCATAGCCCTAACGGTGCTGAAAGAACTAACTACACAGTCTGGTGCTTATTTAAAGGCGTTCCCGGAATTGGTGCTCAATGCAGATCAACAAAAAAAAGCAAAGCAGTTTTTAGAAGAATTGACAACCGGCAAACCTCTGCAGTATGTAATTGGGCACACTGAATTTTACGGATTACCCTTTAAAGTAAATCCCTCAGTATTGATCCCACGGCCGGAAACCGAAGAACTAGTAGAATGGGTGTTAAACAGCGATCTGCCGGGATCAGCTATTAATATCTTAGACGTAGGCACCGGCAGCGGCTGCATTGCAATCAGCTTAAGGAAGAATTTGCCGGACGCCAATGTATGGGCTATGGATATATCAGCTGGGGCATTAATAACAGCTAAACAAAACGCAGAGTTGAATGATATGGAAGTTGATTTCATTGAAGGGGATATCCTCAACTTACACAACTCGCAACTTAAAACACACACCTATAACATCATCATATCCAATCCACCCTACGTTACTCCTGCAGACAAAGACCTAATGCATACCAACGTTACGGATTTTGAGCCGCACACGGCATTATTTGTTTCGCAGGATGATCCGTTATTGTTTTACAAAGCAATAGCAGACTTAGCGGTCGAAAAACTGGTTGAGGGCGGCTTATTATTTTTTGAGATAAACGAAAGCTATGGAAATGAGACCGTGGAAATGTTAAAAGACAAACAATTTAAGCAGGTTGAGTTACGAAAAGATATGAGTGGTCGCGACCGGATGATAAAGGCAGTCTTATAATATTTTTGTAGATTTATGATTCTAAATTACCTGCCATGGAAAAACAAAAATTTCACTATGCCACCGTATCCGAAGCCATAGAGCAACTACGCAAACAAGGCTTTACCTGCGACTTTAATCTTAAACAAAACCAATTACTGGTGGGTGAACAAGCCTACACCGCCGACGAGTTTGAGATCGTAGACGTCTACCGTTACGAAGGACAAACCGATCCCGGAGACGAAGCGACTGTCTATGCTCTGGCGTCACCATCGGGCGTAAAAGGTATATTGGTGGCGGGTTACGGGGCCTCAAGTGATGAAGCTTCCGAGGAAACTTTAAAGCGTCTGCATTATAAGTATCAACAATCTTAGCGCTTAGTTATTTTAGCAAGGCATCTTTCTCTTTGGCAAACACGTTGTAAACCAGTTTATCAAGTAAAGCAGGAAATATCTTACTGAGTAATACGGTTAACTTACCCTGGCCGGTCATAATTAATGTGCGCGATCTGTTCTCAACTCCATCGGCAATAATAATCGCAACTTGTTCGGTGGTCATCATTTTTTCTTCATGAAGTGTGCTTTCCCCTTGCTGAACGCCGTCTTTGTTAAGCGCTGTATTGCGGATATTTGAAGCTGTAAAACCAGGACAAGCAGTAAGCACATGCACACCTGTTTTCAAATTTTCCACCCTTAATGCATCTAAAAACCCATTCATTGCAAACTTTGACGCGGAATAACCTATACGTCCGGGTAAACCCTTGTATCCCGCAATGGAAGATACGCCCACTACGGTCCCTTTACTTTTCAGTAGCTCAGGCATCGCATACTTAGTACAGTACACCATCCCCCAAAAATTAACATCCATCAGCGATTTAAGCACCTGCACATCAGTATCTTTAAACAGCGCACGCATTGATATACCGGCATTGTTTACCAATACATCAATTTTACCAAATGTTAAAACGGCTTGTTTAATTAAGTGCTCACAATCAGTTTCTGAAACTACATCACACTGCACTGCTACAGCCTTTACGTTATATTGCTGTTCAAGCGATTGCGCTATTTCGCAAAGTGTTACATATTGACGCGCACCTAAAACAAGGTTAGCACCCCGTTTGGCAAATTCAGTAGCTAATGCTTTTCCGATGCCTGAAGAGGCACCGGTTATAATAAATGTTTTATCGTTCAACTTCATATTGTGCCGGGTACATCTGTATGCCCGGTACTTTTATTTCAGGCAATTTAAACAGGTACTTGGAGGCGAAGATAAACATAGCACCATAAAAATGCTTTATGAAAGCCCAGCTAAATTTAGGAATGTACTGACTTTTAAAGTTGATGATATACGTTTTTGGATAATAGTAGTTTTTAAAGCCAGCCAAACGCATACGGTAGGATAGATCAATATCATAACCATATAATTGAAAACGTTCATCAAAGCCGCCTATCTCATTAAACACATTTCTGCGAACCAACATAAACGCACCGTTCAGAATATCAATCTCAGAAGTTTGGAACTCCTGAACCCATTCTTTGTTGTTGCGGTTAGTTAGGCGCGATTTGGGGAAATGTTTTGCAAGTCCGGTAAGTTTAAAGAAGCTTATCCATGGTTTGGTAAGGCCGCGATTTGATTCCGGAAGAAATGCGCCCTGCGGCCCTAACATACGCACGCCCAAGCCGCTAACGTCCTCATGCTCATTCATATAGGCAGTGACCTTTTCTAAGGTCTCTTTTCCTAAAATAACATCAGCATTGACCAATAAAATATACTCACCCCTTGAGGCTTGTATACCCCGGTTAGCTGCTTTGGCTATCCCCTCATTAACTTTGTTAGTTATAACCCTAAACTGCGGGTAATCGGCAGTAAGTATATCAACAGTATTATCTGTAGATGCATTATCTACAACAATTACTTCATTATCAACGCCGTTGGCGGATTTTATTAAAGAATTAAGTGTAAGTTTTAACAGATCACATCTGTTATGATTTACTACAACTACAGATAATTTCATACTACTTGGTTAATGAGTTTTCATACGGGACACGCGTTACGATAGACCTCCCTAAAGTGATCTCATCAACGTACTCTAACTCACCCCCAAATGCTATGCCACGGGCAATAGTTGAAATGTTTATATTGAAATGCTTTAATTTTTTATGCAGATAGAAGATAGTGGTATCTCCCTCCATGGTAGCGCTAAGGGCAAAGATCACTTCTTTAACCTCGCCATCGTTCAATCGTTCTATAAGAGAATCAACCTGCAGATCCCCCGGACCGACACCATCCATAGGCGATATCAATCCACCCAACACATGATATAAACCGTTAAACTGACTGGTATTCTCAATAGCCATTACATCGCGCGTATCCTCAACAACACATATAACGCCGGCATCGCGTTTAGGCGATGAACATATCTCACATATTGCCTGATCTGATATATTATGGCAACGGGCGCAAAATTGAATTTCGTTACGTAGTTTGGTGATGGCATGACTGAATTGCTCTACCTCCTGCTTGTTTTGATTAAGCAGGTGCAAAACCAAACGCAGCGCGGTTTTTTGCCCTACTCCCGGTAGCTTAGCAAATTCGGCAACAGCGTTTTCCAAAAGCTTGGATGAGAAATTCATATTGCGAAGATAGGGAATAGTCCGGAAGTCGGGAAGTCCGAAAGTCCGGAAGATGTTTAATTTGGAATGTACTTCTGATATCT
>CBFGNU010000294.1:0-4992 GCA_965650195.1 uncultured Mucilaginibacter sp.
AACCAATTGTATTGTTGACAAGCCTATCGGGAAAAAATATGCCGGCTTTATAAATTCTATCAACAACCTGAATATTAAATAGCTTACCATAAATACTTTGAACCTGGAGCCATTAGAAAAAGTATGCTTCCGTTCAATCAATACTAACGCGACCCATAACAATATCCAGAAAAGAATTTCGTATAAATTGGTGGGATGCCGGGGCACCCCATCGCCAAAATCAATTGCCCAGGGTAATGATGAAGCTATGCCTAAGGTGCCGTCTTTTAGTCCCGCCAAAAAGCAACCAATCCTGCCAATTATCATGGCCAATATTAGTGGGTAAACCATCAGATCGCCGGAAGATACCTTTACGCCTATCTGCTTTTTTACAAGTTCAACTCCTACTAAGCCACCCAGCATCCCTCCCACAATTGTTTTATTACTCATAAAATATATCAAGCTTAAATTAGAAAGGCCGGCCGGATTTTCAAATATCCCAACGAGATGTGAACCTATAAAAGCACCAAATGCTGCTCCTATAAAAATATATAAACGGTTTTGGTTACTTATAGCATCAAGCTGGTGCTTACGGAGATATGCGTAATAACGATACCCGATAAAATAAGCAAGCGTTTCAAAAATAAGATGTAGCGGGATGGCTGATCTTCCGATATGGATGTCGATGGGGAATTGCAAAGGTTTTTTATTGGCAAGATAAGCTTGCAGCACAAAAGCGCAAAACAGTTTTATGGTTTTTGGTAAAATAGATATAAACAACCCAAGACAAAAAGTTCTCCCGGCCTTGGCATTAAGCTATTCCCATTGCTCAATCAACAAAACAATAATAGCTGCCGCAGGGTTATGTTTGCATTACACATTCATTGCCTGAAGATTGTAAATTCCGGCACAGGGAAATAAACAACATTATTATGGAAAACGTAAAACCTGCACCGATAACAGTCGAACCAAAAGGCGGAGAAATATTATCAATCGTGGGCGATAACTATCGTGTACTTATTTCTGGCAAGCAAACCAATGGTGCTTTTGCAACTATTGATATGCTGATACCTCCTCAAAGTGGCCCCGGGCCTCATTCTCATGCCAATTTTTATGAAACCTTTTATGTTGTTGACGGCGAGGTGGAAGTTCATTCTGAAGCCGGGTCTTATTCGGCAACTAAAGGCTCCTATGTGGTAATTCCCAGAGGTGGTATAGTGCATTATTTTAAAAATGTAAGTGATCAGGTAGCACATTTGCTTTGCACCGTTGTCCCGGCCGGGTTAGAAGCATTTTTTGAAGAAATTGGGGAACCGGTAGCTGCCGGTGAATTTCTCCCACCGCCGCCGATGACACCAGATGCTATAAAAAAGCTAGAGGCTATTGCCCAAAAGCATGGGCAGGTAGTTTATCCGCCGGACTTTCTTGATAAGAAGTAAAGATTGGATGCTTTTACAATTCGGATGGATCGGCCTATTTTGGGGCTTGACGCGCTAATTTAATTCGCCTCCCGGCGGCGTTAAACGATTTCACTAATATTCCTTTTCTAAACAACAAAGCCCCTTTCGGGGCTTCTATTATTTTAAGTTTTCTATAGCTTCTTGTTCTTTAAGCGCTGTGATGTTATTCTTGTCGCTGAATTTGTCGGTCTGCTCTGCAAAATCTTCCATTAATGCGGCTATAGCATCAAGGTTGTCGGCAATGCGTTGGTGCATATCGGGCAGAACTTTTTCCAACCGTTTATCGCCCAGATCAATGTTGTCCACTTCTATTTTGGCAAGCTTTTGCATTATTGCCTGCTGACTGTTCCTTAAGTCTTCCAACTCGTGGACTATTTTCTCCATCAATCCAAATTTCTTTAACGTATCCATAAGTATGTTTTTTAAGTTTTATTATAGATGTAACCCCGTAAAAGGTTTTTTGTTTAAGATTTGGATATCTCAATTTTAACTAATACTTTAGTTAAATGAAATTGATATTTACTTCTCTTTTACTATTTATAGCCACTTATACAACGTGTTTAGCACAGCAAGCCCGCAAAACCGATGACGCATTACTGCTGGAATATTACCAGAATAACCGGTTTGCAGAGGCGTTTAATTATTTAAAAACAGTGTACACTGAGCCGGTTACTAATGCAAAAGAACTATCAAGATTGGCTTATACAGCATCAATGGGTAATAAGCTGGCCGAAGCTGAGGGTTTTTATCAGCGGATGTATGATCGTGATACGACTGATAAGGTTTCACTGCAAAATATGGCTAATATTAATCTGCGCCGTGGTAACGTTTTTAAGGCCGAAGGTTTCTTAAAAAAGTATATTTTAATAGACAGTACTAACTTTGAGGTTTATAAAGATCTGGCCAACTTTAAACGGTTAGACCCTGTCTCGCAGCTTAAATATCTTCAAAAAGCCAACAAACTTGATTCAGTCGAATTTGATGTAGCATCAGACCTGAGCGATCTTTATGTAAAACTACAACAGTTTGCGCAGGCAGAAAAAGTACTGTCGGTAGCAATAGCGGCAGATCCTGAGAACATTATTCTGCTTGAAAGTTTACTGCGACTGGCATCGGCACAAAAAAAATGGCCGCTTGCCGTAAAAACAGGCGAACAACTGATAAAAGCCGGAGATGAATCGGCATTTGTTACTACCAAGTTGGGCGTAGCCTATTACCACACTAAAAATTACCGTTGCGGCATTGAAACTTTGGTAGCAATGCCAGAGATATCGCAAACGGAAGTCACTGCATATTTTACCGCGGCATGTTATAAGCAGCTAAAGGATCAAAAAAATGCCATATCATTCTTTGAAAAGGCTATTAAATTAAGCATCTCCCCTAGCACCAATACCTATTACAGCGAAATGGCAGATAGCTACGAAACCACTAAACAATTAAGCAAAGCGCTGGCATCTTACCAAAAAGCCCTGCTATACGATGAAAAGGCGCTTACTTTTTATTTCCTGGCTAACTTATATGATGTGAAATTGAATGATCAGAAAAGCGCGCTAAAATATTTTAAGAAATACCTTGCAGCAAAACCCGATGAAAAGGAAGAAAAGGAATATATAGCCTATACCAAAAGCCGCCTGGAGCAATTAACAATTAAAACGAAGTAACACTTAACGCTGCATTAAACGGGCTACGTATTTGCCAATTATATCAAACTCAAGGTTAACCACTGATCCTTCGCGTACGTTATGCAGGTTAGTATGCTGGTAGGTATACGGGATTATGGCTACCGAAAAGCTGTTGGCCTGCGAGTTGACTACAGTAAGACTAATGCCGTTTACGCAGACAGAGCCTTTTTCAACAGTAACATTGCCTAAAGCCGCATCATATTCAAATGTGTACTCCCAGCTGCCATCCAGTTCTTTAAATAGGGTGCAAATTGCAGTTTGATCAACGTGGCCCTGTACTATGTGGCCGTCCAATCGCGCATTCATCTGCATGCAACGTTCCAGGTTCACCGGATCACCCAAGTTAAAATGGCCAAGGCTGGTTTTATTAAGTGTTTCTGCAATAGCGGTCACGGTGTGCCTGCCATCAGCCACACCAACCACAGTTAAGCAAACGCCGTTATGCGCAACAGACTGATCGATTTTTAATTCGTTGGATATAGCAGATTCGACAGTGATGTGCAGGTTCCCCTGCTCGTGCTGTAAGTTGGTTATAGTACCTAAAGTTTCTATTATTCCTGTAAACATTAGCCCCCCGGCCCCCTAAAGGGGGAGCATGGTTTCGCAAAATTAATTATATTGACGATACATTTGCTAAAAGCGACAATATGTCTAAACAAAGCGCCGGAATTTTACTTTACCGCAACATCAACAATCAACTGCAGGTTTTCCTGGTGCATCCGGGTGGGCCGTTCTTTAAAAATAAAGATGCAGGCGCGTGGTCAATCCCAAAAGGAGAGTTTTTAGACGATGAGGATGCGTTATTGGCTGCCAAGCGGGAATTTTTAGAAGAGACGGGGCAGTCGGTTGACGGCGATTTCATCAAACTATCCCCCATAAAATTGAAAAGCGGCAAAACGGTGCATGCCTGGGCCGTTGAAGGGGATATTGACCATGAAACGATAATTAGTAATGTTTTTGAAATAGAATGGCCGCCGCGCTCTGGTAAAATGGCCAGCTTTCCTGAAGTTGACCGTGCGGGTTGGTTTAATGTTGATGAAGCTTGTGTTAAGGTTAATGAGGCGCAGGTTAAGTTGATTGGGGAGTTGACCACGTTGTTAAAAACATAACGATGGGTTTGAAACCGTTATGATTTTAACTGGAAACTAACTATCTTAGCATTATGCTTATCACTGAGGATTTTTTGCACTATGTATGGAAGTTCCGTTTGTTTGAACGCGCTGCATTGCAAACTACTGATGGTGAAGAACTGGAGATCTATTCGGCGGGGATGCACAATACAGATTCAGGTCCTGATTTTCATAACGGGCGTGTTCGTATAAGCGATACCTCCTGGGCAGGAAACATTGAACTCCACATCAATTCTTCCGATTGGCAAAAACATAACCACACTATCGACGGTGCCTATAACAACGTTGTTCTGCATGTAGTTTACCGCGATGATTCACCGCTTGTATTGACTAACGGCAGGCGTATCCCCACCCTCGAATTAAAAGACCGCATTCCCGAAGACCTGTATATTAAATATCACAACCTGGTTTATGGCGAAAAGACTATTATTCCATGTGAGAACAGTATAGGTAAGCTAGACGATTTTACCCTGCGCACCTGGCTTACGCGGGTATTAATAGAACGCCTGGAGAAGAAATCAGCCGCAGTAATTGCCGCGCTTGAAGTTAACCGCGGCGATTGGGAAGAAACTTTTTACCAGTTTTTGGCGGCCAACTTTGGCTTTAAAACCAACGCCTTGCCGTTTGAATTGATGGCCCGATCGCTGCCACAAAATATTTTGGCTAAAAACAAAAATAACCCGCTGCAAATTGAGGCATTGATATTTGGTCAGGCCGGTATGTTGGAGGATGAATTGGAAG
>CBFGNU010000295.1:0-4987 GCA_965650195.1 uncultured Mucilaginibacter sp.
TGCGGCGTGAGCCGCCTGGCGCGCTACAACGTGACCGCCGAGGCGCTGTCGGGCGCCGACGACAAGGTGAAGTTCTTCGAAGGCACGCCCATTCCCACGAGCCTGCTGCTGGTGGTCGTGCTGGCCATTGCCGCTTTCCAGGGACGCATCGGAACGGACGTGTGGTTCGGGGTGATCCATCTCGGCCCGTGGCAGCTGCATCCGCTGGTGCTGGTCTTCGCCCTCTCGGGCTCGCTGATGATCAGCAAGACGCTCCACATCCCCAAGCCGTGATGTGAAAATTGCCGTACCCCGAGTCATTTTGAAGCATAAATAAGTTGCCAAAAAACTCCAGCCAGCTAATGCGTTGCACTATCATAATACAAATCACAAATACAGCAAGGTATACCGGATACAGCCTAATAAAGCGCTTTTTAATATAGGCGATTATATTAAGCCGTGGTACATCATTGCTTATGCCAATTACGTAGCCCGAGAGGCAAAAAAAGATGGTTACAGATAGATAGCCGGCACCCAAATAACGAATGTATTCCGGCCACTTAAAGTTATCCACCAGTATTGGTTCGTGCCCGGTGCCATGCGCTACCAGTACAAGTATTGCACACAGCCCCCTGTATTGTTCAATTGATTTATTAAAGCTATGCGGCTCTAATGGTGCCTGCAGTCGGTTGGTAAAAAAGCGGGAGAAGAGGTTGGTTGAATATTCGGCTACCTTATTCAATTATTTTTTCCTCCCTGTCGCTTCCGGCAACTAAACCTTCTATGTTTAGCTCATTTAAAAATGACGCGCTATATTTTGAGCGCTTTAAAATATTGGCGGCTGCAAACTCAATCGAAATATTTAGCGGCTTACATTGCGCACCGAACATGTTTTTAACCTTATAAATTAAACTACCTAAACCAACTATACGCTCAGGATAAGCAAATACCTCTCTTAGCGTAGCGTTCAAAAAATCTTCAAATAAGGCGGCATTTTTTACCCAATAGCCCCGGGTAGAGATCGTACCGGTTTTATTTGAAAAATGATAGCCTTTAACAGCTAAATCAACAAATTCAGGCTTTTTGAATGCAGCATTTGCGCTATATCTTCCACTTATCTTAAATATGGGTTGATCTGCAGGGAGATGTGGACATATACAAAGCAGCATTAATAACTCGTTAATGCCTTTGTTATTAAACTGATATTGGTTGGTGTGAAATACGTGTACCGGAGCATATTCTTTTAGTAATAGCCGCAGCTGATCCATATCCAATTGCTGTGAGTTATCAACCAGATAAATTTCGTCGAAACCTGCTTGTTGTAAACTTTGCAAGGTGGCTATGGTTTGCTCAATACGTTGTGTATAGGAATAATAGCTTTTGCCCTCAGCTGTTTTAATTGTGGATGTGACTACCGCGACCATTTAAATAATAATTGCAAAAGCCTGGCTATTTTCCAACCGAACAGCCGTGCTGTTAAGCTGCCTGCCTTTGTGCCGAACATGGGTTGAAATTTAAAATTGATATTAAGCGAACTAATCTCGTTGTCTATTATTGATACAGTGGGTCCGTTATTAGGATAGAGCTTAAATTTTATCTCACTTAAGCCGCGGGCATAAGCGGATTTGAGATTGGAAGATTGGTTGAAACGCGAAATGTGAGCATACTTCAGCTGGAGCGATCTAACCTGAGAAAGGATGCCTTTTTGATCTTTTAAAGAAGACAGATTGATATTGCTCTGTTCATGCTTTCTATAAAAATTCTTTCCATCTGTTTTAATAACACCATCAGAGTTTAACAATACGCGCGTAAAATACTCGCCATCGTCGTCAACAGTTAATTCCTCGTTCCATGGTCCGGCTTTGTTAATTATAGCGCGGGGCGCCAACCAGGAGTGTATTGTGATCATACCGCCATTTTCTGAGTAGCCTCCCATAAGTCTTATTAAAAATCGCACCGGATCGTCGTCTGAAATTGCAAACTGCTCCTCATAATCTGATGGCGAAAAGTCAAGATGAGAAGCGTGTGCGGGGAAATGTACCGTGCTGCAAACAGCTACTTTGTTGGGTTGTTCTTCAAGGGCGAGCACCTGGTTATATATTTTATCATTGCTGATCAGATCATCAGCATCTAAAAACTGAATATAATCACCTTTTGCCTCGCTTAAGCCTTTATTACGCGCTGCACTAGCACCTTTATTTTTCTGTGAGATTACTTTTATATTTTCACGGTCAAATTTTTTTGCAGCAATTAACGAATCGTCGGTCGATCCGTCATCAACTATAATTATCTCAATATTTGGCCAGGTTTGATCCAAAACCGAATTAATGCACGCTTCAATATACCTGTCCGCATTATATAGCGGGATAATCACTGAAACCAAAGGCTGGGCTGCACCGCTCATTTTATCTGGCCGAAAATTTCCTGCCACTGCTTTTTGTTAGATGCGTTTTCGGGTGGTTGATTATTATTGAACCAGGGCTGCCTTAACATGGCTATATAAGCATCATCATTTCTGTCCAGTTCGATTATCCTTTCTATAAGTGGCGTAAAATCCAGCTTGCCGAATTGTAGCTTCATCTTTAGATCGCGCCCCCAGGCTTTCAGTTTTCGCTTTATACGATGTTGCGGTGCATGGTAATAGGTGGGTAACACATCAACAAAATCCAGCTGACAATGACGCTGTAACCAACTAACGGTGCTACTTTCCGTTCTTATCAGATCGCCGGCATTGATGAACGATGATGTGTTGAAAATTTCCCCAACGCGGGGGTCGCCGCAATATATTGGGATACTGTTTGCCTGCATCGCATCATACAGTTTTTCCGTTTGATAACCCGGGTAAACATAATTTTCAAAAGCGATAGTAAACTTAAAGCTGTTTAAAAAAGAGCGTTTTCGCTCCCAGATGGTGCCTTTGTATAATGTATCAATGCCCGGCATGTTGTTCATTGATTTACCGGGAGCATCAACTTTTTTGTATTTTGATAGCTGCCTGAAAAACTCTTCACGATAAGGCACTTGGTGTGAGTACAGAAAATTGCAAAAGCCGGTTTTTTGTTTAAATATTTCATCAGGATCGTAACTGGCAGGCTTTACCAGAATATTCGGGTCTGTTCCGTGCCATTGTATACGCCTGTACCTATCGTTGTTAATCTCATTTACATAAGGTACCCCAAAGGCCCATTCGCATATAGATAGATCCGGTGTTATATTTTCACAGAAATATCCTACGCGTGTGTAGTTACCTTGAGCTGGTATGTCATTGCCGTACGGCCCAAAAATGATCACTTCAGGCTGAGTAGATTCTTCAAAATCATAAATATCCGATAAGCCTTCTATGTCGAATACCTCTTTTTTAAAAGGTTCGAGGCCGAGGCCGTTTTGCAGGCGGATTTTTATTTTGCGTTTCAGAGAAATTAACTTTTTGTTAGCAGTTTGCGCAATTGGCCCAAATAGAATTTGCTAAACAACACTTTGGGTTTGCCTATAGCCAGATTTATCAGCGATAAAGCAGTAGTCTTTTTTGACGATGCTATAGCCGTCTGTACCGCTAAATAACAGTCTAAACGAAAAATATATTTATGTAAAGTCAGCCTATTGGCAAAGGAATTTGCCTTTTGCAAATAGCTTTTCACTATCAATAATTTTTCCTGCTTAAACCTTTCGTCAAACAAGCTGGTTTTTGACTGCTCGTGATGTCTGAAGTGCGATAATATAACGGGTAGATAAACAATTTCCTGCGCCTTAAGATCAAGATTCAATATCATATCCCAATCAAAAGCATAATGAAGATTTTGATTGAGTGCCAGTTCGCCAATATTTTTTAAAACCAGCCATTGTGATGGTTGCTGAAACCAGGAGTATTCGCCAATCATCCCGTCAAACGTTAAGTCCTTAACATAGGCCGGGTCACATTTGTTATTGGTGCTAAAATGGTTGCAACCTCCTGCAATCACTTTAACATTGGTCTCATTTTTTAAATAAGTAAGGCCTATTTGATACAGGGCATCTTTTCCCAAAAGGTCATCGCTGTTTATCCAGTTAAAGATAATTCCGGTGCATTTATCAAGGCCTTTTTGAATAGCATTGGCCTGGCCGGTATCTTTTTCACTTACCCAATAGGTTATCCATTGTTCATACTTCTTTATAATGGCTGTGGTTTCGTCGGTACTTTCGCCATCAATAATTATATACTCAAGGTTGGGGTAATTTTGTAAAAGTATGGAGCGTATGGTTTCTTCAATATAAGGTCCCTGGTTAAAGCTGGGTGTTATTACCGAGATCTTTGGCCAGTTGCTTGCGCAATTGTAAATATCTGCCGCTACCTGCTCATCCCATGGCCAGCCAGATTTGCCGGCGCAGGTTGGTAATTGATTAAGTAACGAAGTATTATACAATGGTAAATTCCTGCGTAAAACGGTCTATCTGTATCCGTCTGGGCCGTTTATGTATATCGCGACTAATTTTGTCGAGGACGCGCCTGATTATATCAAGGTCGAAGATATAAGTGTGGTGTAATATCTTTTTTATTTGGGCTATAGCATTCAGCCGTTTTAAGGATGCCCTTGTGCTGGTATCTAATGTTTTGATCTCATCATCTATCACTCGTTTTGCCTGAGCTAAATAATCATCCAGGCCATCAAGTGACTTCTGATCAGAGGCGCGCATCCTAAAGCTACCTATCATTACATCGGCAGGGTATAAATTGGCTTTGCGAAAGAAACGTACCCAAAGTTCAAGGTCTGCGGCTAATGACAGATCGGTGCTTATGTAACCACCTGCTTCATCCCACAGACTTTTGCGCCATGCCGTAGATTCCTGCTGCAACCAATAAAAATTATAGGTGTAAAAATCAAATTTCGAAAAACTTTTGGCCCTGTCGGCACCGATTATCCGGCTTCGTTCGTCAAGGGACACACTTATACCGGTTATCCAATTTACCTCACTGTGTTTCATAAAGATCTCGCCAACACTAAACAGCGACATCGGCATCAGCAGATCATCA
>CBFGNU010000296.1:0-4977 GCA_965650195.1 uncultured Mucilaginibacter sp.
ATCCTGTCTTCCGGTATTATAAGCGATATGTGCCTTCCAACCGCTTCTGCCGAAGTATAACCAAACATTTTCTCGGCAGCCTGATTCCAACTTGTTATGATACCGTCTAAGGTTTTACTAACAATCGCGTCTTCTGACGACTCAATTATCGCAGCTAACCACGCCTCCTTTTCGTCATCCTCCTTTTGCTCGGTTATATCCATTAATATCCCTGAATACTCAGAGAGCTCACCCTTACTATTATAGAATAGCTTACCCGTAGCACGCACCCACTTCTGTTCTCCGGTAAGCAAGTTGGTAAAAGGATATTCAATATCACTTGGCTGGCGCTTTTCAATTGCACTTTTCAATACATCAGCAACAGCTTGCTTATATTCAGGGTGAATAATTCCTATTATTTTCTCAATGCTAACATGATCATCGGCCGGAAAGCCATAGATCTCTGTGATATAATTTGAAAGGCTTACTTCTAATGTAACAGGGTCAACGCTCCAGGTACCCATTTTTCCTGCTTCAATAGCCTGTTGTAACTTGGAGTTAGTCGAACTAAGCTGAGTCACATAGTTTTGCAGATCTTTTTGTGTATCGGCTAACTCCCGGTTAATTTCTTCAAGTTTGTTATTAGCTGAGCTTAATTGAACATTGGCATCACCCTGCTCCTTCGTTAAAGCTTTTTGTTGCTTAAGCCCGGTATTAGCCTCCGTAAGCTCATCAAATGCACTTAAATGGCCTGAAATCAGATCCGCAAACAATTTAAACATACCCAATGTAGTAGGGTTGCTAATGTTTGCTGGCTTAGTGTCTATGGCGCACAGGGTTCCAAAGAAACTACCGTTTTTACGGTATATGGGAACGGAGATATAACTTTTTAAGCCATATAGCGCGGGTGTATGGTGTAGGCAATATTTCTCGTCTTCATCAGTGTTATTAAAAACTACCAATTCGCCGGTTTGGCGTATTTCATTACAGATGGTAGACTTCAAATCCAGTTCGCCACCTGGTTTTAAGCCAAAGTTAATTTCGTCGCGTACTGCGCAGGCCACCCATTTGTCTTCGGTTACTCGGGCGACGGCAGAAAAACCCATCCCTGTTGTGTTGCAGATCACTTCAAGCAAAGTACCGATCATCGGGATATCACCAACGGTTATCACATCAGCCTTTATTGAATCTTCGCTTGTAATATTAGAGGAGTGTTCGGTCACTTAATTGGTTTGCTCTTAATAAAATAATAAAAATTATAGCGGCACTTGTCGTTTAACGAAATACTATCAGTCCATATAATTGTTCCATGCAACAACAATATGACGTGATAATGGTTTTAATAACAGGAGTTTTTGATCTGCTAATGGAAAAATTTGAAATATCAATTAAAACCTCAAAAGGGCCCCGTCACTTTGAAATTAAGGACTATATGCACCATAATGGGGAAAGTTGTAAATATGAAGTATTTGAGAACGGTCAGTTTATCGGCAGTTTTGAACCGGATGTCCATCGCCATCTACATATATGCAAGGATGCCGGCGTGCTTGAATCCGACATATTGCATAGCATAGCAGAGCAATTGGAGCGGTATAATATCTAGTTTGACACCTGCCTTAATTGTTTCAAAAACAGGCATTGTGTTTTTTAAGTTTAAGTATTTTTATTATTTTTAGTAATCCTTTCACTTCTAAACATTTACCGTCATGCCGAACCACCTTTCTCCCTTGGGCATCATTCACACCGCAATCAGCATTTTAGCTCTATTTGTAGCATTTTATTGTCTTTTTAAAGATGGGCGCATCCTACCATCTAGCGATCGTGGAAAAATGTACATAGTACTTACCACTGTAACGTGTTTAACCGGTTTCCCTATAATGAAAACTGGCCAATTTACCCAAGCACACGGCTTGGGCATTCTTGTTTTGGTTTTATTGCCATTGGGTATGTATGCAAATTACATAAAGGTTTTTGGGAAGTCCGGCCAATATTTTCAGGTGGCGATTATGTCTACTACGCTATTTTTGTCATTCGTTCCAGCTATTGTTGAAACATTAACCCGCCTACCAATAAGCCATCCTATAGCTGCAAGTCCTGACGATGTAATTATAAAGACAGGTCTGCTCACTTTATTTTTATTATTTATTTTAGGAGTGGTCTATCAATTTAAAAAAATACGATTAAGTAAAATATCTGTAACACCTGCTGAGACTATTATATAAAGTAAATTACTAAATCTTACCTTTTATCTATCTTATGAAAACCAGTTTCGTATCGGTTCTTTTTGGAATTTTACTAAGAGGTGCCGGAGTCGCCTACAGCCAAAGTGCACCCGCTCCTGCTGTTGATGCAGCTTTAAAGTTTCAACGCCAAAAAATTGACAGTCTGGACAATCAATTATTAAAAATAATTGGCTTAAGGGAGCAAATAGTGAAAGAGGTAGGGATATACAAAGCAAAAAACAACGTTCCTGCTTTACAGGCAGCTCGCTTTCAGCAGATATTGGAGAAAAACATTGCGCTTGGCAAGCAAATGGGCCTGTCGGCAGAATTTGTTACCGAGTTGATGAATGCTATCCACAAAGAAAGTTTGCGCATTGAGGAGGAAGTAAAGGCACATAATTAAGCGTTATTATCTGTTCGGTGCTTTCGTTTCGCAAAAAAATTGAGATAAACCGACGCTATTAGGGCGATAGCAAAGCATACGGCAATTAAAATATCGATAAACTGCGTATTCGCATCGGTACCGGTTAATTTGTCGGCCCAGTATTTAATAAAAGAATTGGGCAGATTACGTTCGCCCAATTTTTCCTTAACCTGCCACTGCCAATCTGTAATTGGGCAATAGCCTATGCCGTACCAAATTCCGAGAATAAACCAGCATGAAGCTGTGATCATTATAACTACAAAATTCGCCATGCGGGTTTTTTTCCATATCCACCCCAAAAGGTTGAAGCCAATAATCATAGCGTGGCAGATGGTTAGGAAAATATCAAGCAAATGCAAGGTAGTCATGGTCGGAATTTGATTGCATAAAGATAGTTGTTGTCCCTAATTCATCAATATAAAGTTAAAACGGCAAAATTGCTAAATGTAAGCGGCAGACCCGATTTTTATTTGATGAATTTGATTCAAAATAAAAACTGAGTTTTCCATCAGAGATGTTTTTATTTGTATTAGAAACTTTTTAGTTCACAACATCACCATGCTTAAAGTAAGCGAATTATACATCTATCCCATAAAATCATTAGGAGGCATAAAAGTGAACCACGCCGAAGTGACGGACCGTGGCTTTAAGAATGACCGCCGCTGGATGCTCATCGACGAAAATAACCGTTTTATTTCGCAGCGCGAAGTTGCAAAAATGGCTTTATTAAAGCCGAAAATTGAGGATGATGGTATTAGGGTTATATTTAATGACACTTCACTTAAAGTTAGATATTCTACTGAAAAAAAGGAACTTATAAAAGTAGCTATTTGGGACGATGAATGCCTGGCGCAATTGGTAAACGAAGATGCAGATAGATGGTTCACCGATATTTTGGGCATAAATTGCCGGTTGGTTTACATGCCTGACGAGGCATTGAGACCTACCGACGCACGCTACGCTCCTGACGGATCCGTCACATCATTTGCTGACGCTTATCCATTTTTACTGATCGGCCAGGCATCGCTTGATGATCTTAATAGTCGTTTAGATGTCGATTTGCCAATGGACAGATTCAGGCCGAACATTGTAATAACCGGGGGGCAACCCTATGAAGAGGACACTATGGACGAAGTCACAATCAACGGTATAAGTTTTTTTGGTGTTAAGCTGTGTGCACGTTGTAATATACCTACCATCGATCAGCAAACAGCCAAAGCAGGAAAAGAGCCTTCAAAAACCATGGCCCGATATCGGTTAAAGAATAAAAAGATATATTTTGGTCAGAATTTAATTCACTTAGGAAACGGTTTTATTTCTGTTGGCGATGAAATAAATGTTTTATCGCGGCACACAGAAGAACGCTTTATTATTTAAGAACCATGAAACCACTTATAACAATTGAATATTGCCCAAAATGTCGCTGGCTGTTACGGGCTGCTTATATGGCCCAGGAACTGTTAACAACCTTTGAGGATGACTTGCAAGGTATCACTTTGACACCCAGCGAAGTATCCGGAAGATATACTATAAGTATAAATAATACAGTTCTCTTCGATAGAAAGCGGGAAGGAAGATTTCCGGAGATAAAAGAATTAAAGCAGTTGGTACGCGATATAGTGCACCCTGGGAAAAGTTTAGGGCACTCAGACAATCAGCCCGACAAAGTATAGTAAATAGGTATTTTTTATTGATTTACAATTCTTTACTATATTTGTCTTCATTAACTGTAAAAAATGCTATCTAAAAAGACGAAATATGCCATTAAGGCATTAATTATTCTTGGGAAAAATATGGATCAGCCCCCAATGCAGATCTCAAAGATAGCAGAGCTTGAAAAGATCCCTAAGAAATTTTTGGAGCAGATACTACTTGATATGCGCAACGCCGGCTTTTTATACAGCAAAAAAGGTGCTGGCGGCGGCTATGCATTAAACAAAGATCCAAAAGATATTTACCTTGTCAGCATTATGCGCATTACCGATGGCCCTATCGCCATGGTGCCCTGTGCCAGCCTTAATTTCTATCACCGGTGCGACGAATGCCACCAGGAAACAAGCTGCGGTATACGTGATGTTTTTATAGAAGTTAGAGACGCTACACTTAAAATACTTACCGAGACCAGCATAGCTGACGTGATTGCCCGGGAAGGTCATCTTATAATTTAAATCTCATTTTTAAGTAACAAGGCTAAGTTTTTTAACGTAAATTCTACTACTTCCGTATAGTATGTATATCTTTGGGTAATAAATAAAGCGACAGAACTGCTGGTTTATTAACCGATAAAAAGCTATATTTCGGTTACAAGGATAGATAATATGCCTCTTGTTAATTTATTGCAGAGGTTTTTTT
>CBFGNU010000297.1:0-4906 GCA_965650195.1 uncultured Mucilaginibacter sp.
CTGTTGATATCTCCTCTGCCTGTATGTAATTTTAAATTCGCTTTCACTGTGGCAGGCAAGGTAACATCTACCCTTCCGTTCAAAGTAGTGAATGCCATAGGAGCCTTGGCATCAAGGGATTTGAAGACTACTACAACATCGCCATTGGTTGTATTGGCCACAACTGATCCCGAAACGTTGGTCAATTTTATGTCACCATTGGTGTTGCTCACCTCAATTTCTCCGCCTATATCACTAGCTGTAATTCCTTTTGAGTTTGTCGTATTTAGTTTGAAAGTATTGGTACCTCTGGGCACCTTAATTTTTACGTTGCCGGCTTTTGCGAGCGCGTCGCCATTTACATTAACCCTGTTGTCTTTTTCTGTAGCTGTAACACTGGTGCTACCTCCGCCAATAACCCTCATACCACCTGCGGCAATAGGCTTTGGCTTTTTTTCATCAGGCGAAAATTCTATAACAATCTCATTTCCGTCGTAAGCAGCTACATCAATTGTACCGGATAAAAAATTTACGTTAAGCGTAAAAGGTTTACCAGGGCTACTTAACGGTACTGTTAAACTTTTACCTGTCTGCGCCATTAATGGCCCGCCTACGGCTATGCTGATCATCAGCAGTATTATAAATTTTAGTGTTTTCATTTTATGGTGTATTAAATATATTGATAAAAATTATGTTATGACTTTTTCAGGTAGATATTTCCATTCAAGGTCTCAAAAGTGGTCAGTTTGCCGCCGCTGCCAATCCTTAAACGACTGTTTTTATTAAGCCTGTAAGTGGTGCCGCCGTTGGCTTTGTTTTTGATTACCTCGGGTTGAGTTGCTACGCCCCCCACATTGTCAAAATCGGTATAAAACTTGCCGTTAAAGCTTTTGTATTGTACATCACCGGCATAAGCAGCCGGGTAGGTAACTTCCACTTTTCCGTTGATGGTGCTATAGCTACAGCCTTCGGGTGGTGCAACCAGGTAGTTGGCAGTGATAGGGCCATTAACAGTACGTGCCTGTGTAGTTCCCTTGGCATTGACTATGGCTATAAGCCCGTTAACGTTATTAAGCTTTAACAAACCGTAAACATTACTTATGTTGATATTGCCGTTGTTTACCGTATTTGCATGCAGGTTAATGTTGTTAGGTACCTTTACGGTGTAATTTAGTTCTACATAATATCCGGGCCATTCGTGGTTTTGCATCCGCTCATTTCTAAACTCGGGGCGGTTGTTGATGGGTTTGGCGGTGTACGCTATTATACTATCCGCAGTCTGAATAAAATCAGCCTTAAACTCCCTCTTTCCTTTTTCCAGATCTTCGGGGGTTTTGGCGTGGATGGTTTGCTCCACCTCAATTATTACCTCGTTGCCATTGTATCCCTCTACGGTTATGCTGCCCCAGGTGTTGTAGAGGCCAAAGGTGGTTTTGGCTGCCGCAGCGGTCAATGTAAACTTTTTGCTGATGTGATCAGTAGCGGTAAAATCCGCTTTTTTTTGGGCAAAACAGGTGCCCCACCCTGCTATCAGCAGGATCAATACTATCTTTTTCATGTTGTAATGGGTTAAATTAAACTGTTGATGGTTTCTGTTAATTTCTCTCGCACGCCCTCGTTCAAACCGGGCTCTTTAAGTAGTTTTTTTAGTGGTTTAACGGCCCGCTTTTCCTGCAGTTTGAGCATTATATCAGCAATAGCCGACTGCATCAACGGCGACTCCTGCTGCGCTACAGATCTGATCAATCCTTCCCGAACCTCCGGATGGTCGGCAAGTTTGGCCAAGGCCTCGAGCGTTGTTAAGCGCACGTTTACGTTAGGGTCATTATTTAAAGTACTTAACAAAGCTGCAATAACCTGCTGATCTGCATTGTCCAGTTCTTCGGTATAACTCACCGCTTTCATCCGCTCAGATGCTGATGGATTCTCTAACATGGCCAGCATCATGGTTTGTTTCAGATCACTCACCTGTCCGCTTAATTCTGCCAGTTGTTTATCCTGCTGGGCGCCTTTACCTTGCCAGAAAACCATGTATCCGCAGAAAAAACTCAACAAAACAACAACTAACTGGTAACTTAATGGCCACGCAGACGGCTGGCTCCACAATTGCCCTAAACGTTTGCGCAGCTTAGCCAATGCACTTTGCTTAGCCTGCGCCAGCTTATAGTTTTGCAGCATGGCGTTAAAGTTATTCTCTATCGCTACTGAAGGCTCGGGCGCTTCAATAGTCTCCATATCCTGCCATACTATGCTTAGTGCAATTAATTCTTCCCTGCAGGCGGCGCATCCTTTTAAATGCAGCTTCAACTCTGCCGATTGCTCACTTGTTAGGGTGTTTTGTAATCTTCCTATAAACAATTCTTCATAATGCTCACATTTCATAGCGCTCTTTGTTTAATGTTGTTAAATAAACCTGCTTAAGCTGATGCATGGCCCGGTGCAGCCTAACTTTTACCGCACCTTCGGTTATGCCCAATATCTCTGCCACCTCCTGGTTCTTCAGCTCCTGAAACCTGCTCAGCGACAAAATCTCGCGTTCAGCATCATTCAGTGTACCCATCGCTCTGCGCAACTGCTCGGCGTTTTGCTTTCGCTCCAGGGCCTCCTCTACATGTGTATGACCGGGTACCATATCAATCATATCATCAATGTGCGCGGCGGCCATTGGCAGTTTTTTGCGGCGACCCTGATCCTTTATCACGTTGCGGGCAATGGTATACATCCAGTGCAAAAACTCGCCGCTGCCGGTAAAGCTTTCCCGATATTTCAGCATCCGGTAAAACACCTGCTGCGTCATATCCTCGGCTACATCGCGCTGATAGGTCATATGATACAAAAAGTTAAACAGCGTCTTGTGATGGCGTTTAAACAACAGCCCCATCAGGTCAAGATTACCTGCTTTTACTTTCAGCATAATGGCGTTATCAGTAAGCGTGTTCAATTAATATATTGTGTTATTATCCATGTAAACTCCGCCAAAAAAATTTGGTTACAGGAAATTAGGTTTTTTTTGGTGGAAAAGAGATTTGTGATCGAATTATGAACGCGGTTAGTCCAACGCGCTTGGCTTGCCCCGCTCATTTGCCGCGGTGGCTGTTACTTTTGGCTTGATCCAAAAGTAACCAAAAGATCAAGCCAAGCTGATCGCTGCCACCCCACAGGCCAGACTCCCGGCCGCGCACCTTGGCAGGCCTTTGCGCTTCTTTTTATTTGCAGTATTTTTTATTGGAGTAAAATTCGTCAGCCGCGCAGCTTCGGAAAAGAGCAGGTAAAACTGACGGCCATGAGGGCGGGAAAGGGCATAGTAATTTTTTGCTGAAGCGCAGGCCGTGCGGGTGCGACAGCGGGGCAAAATTTTACCGCCCGTGGTTTTAACTGATCGTGGGCAGAGGCCATGTGCGAAAAGAAGCATCGTGGCTGACTTGATTTTTTGCTTCTTTTTTATCAAGAAAAAAGAAGAAGGCCTCCGCGGCCCTAGCGGGGCAAGCAACGCGCGTTGGACTTAGCAGGCAGTATTACAACAACAACGCATCAATCCTATGCGCATGCACCATATCCATATCAGGCGCCCAGGCAAAAACAGTAAAATGCCCATCCTGCGACGCCACTAAGGCAATCGCATCGCGCTGATCATACACAAACTGCGCCGCAGCCAAATGCCGCGTACCGCCGCTTTTGCTGGGATGCACATATCGCGGAATCGAATCAATAATCGGCTCGGTGGTAATTATCTCATCCACCGGCGAACTCATTTCGGCCCGCGCCACTTTGGCGCCAAAGGCCATCACTTCGTAGTCGCGGTTAATAATGGTGGCACCGTCAACAGCCGTAAAGCCGCCCACGGTATCAATAGCCCGGTGCAGGGCATCGCGCCAGCCCAGCCTCAGGCGTTCTGTAGCGTTCTCCTGCATCAGCGCTGTAACGCCCGTAAATGGCGGCGTAACGGGGTAAGCAATAGGCTGAACTATCGACTGCATCCAATTATCGGTGTACGACGGCACTATCAGCACCAGTCCGCCCCGCTTGTGCGACCGCATGGCAGCCGCCAGCTCAACAATAATATTAACCGACTCCTCCAGTAAAAACGAAGGCATATTAGCCAGCGACGTTAACAGTCCCGGGCAATGCAGCAAACCCGTGTTCTGCTCGTCCACTACTTTTATCTCGTCGCCCTTTAAAACGGCAATGTTTACAAACTTGCCATAACCATCAATGCGGCTGTGCTTTACCACCAGCATGCCCGGCTCAATAACCTCCAGCACCAGGCAAATGCCCGGTATGGCCAGCGTGGTGCCCCACACATACAGCTCGTCCTTATCGTCAAACCAAACACCCAAGTGGATCCCCGGGCTCTCAACCGCCGGTGCCAGCTTGGTTAAATTATGCGGCGTAAGGCGCAGCCGGTTACCAAAAATCAGCGGATGAACAGCCTGATCTGGCGGCAGCAGCGCCAGCGAGATGCGTGGCGATTTCCCCTCCTCCTTACGCAAACTCGCCCAAAAACAAATATCAATAACCGACTCAATAATGGCCGCCGAAGGCTCATTGCCCAGATCGAGCGCACCCTGCAGGCGCGCATCGGCCAGGTGAGTAGCAAAATGAGCCTCAATAGTTGGCGCCACCACACGGGCGGGTATGTAAGTAGATTCTGATAACATGCGGTTTACTGCTGTTGCGGCCTTAAGATAGATAATTTAATGATGTTCTTCAAAAGTAGCGGAAATTGTGTTATGATTTAGTCATTGGGGGGTTAAGATTGGTTTGTTAGGTGAGTAGGTAGTAGCAATGGCAAGTAGCAGGTGGTGAGTGGTTTGGTGATTAAGTGAGTAATTGAAATTGCGGTATTATTTATCAAAACGGAATCCGTCAGCCGCGCAGCTTCGGAAAAGAGCAGGTAAAACTGCCGGGCCGAGCGCAGGCAGGGGCA
>CBFGNU010000298.1:0-4897 GCA_965650195.1 uncultured Mucilaginibacter sp.
AATGGATTTACTTCGTGAGATCTTCTGATCGCGATTAATTATCTGGTGTAGGATTACCTGGAAAAAAGTAAACGCGCCGCCGAACTCATCCTAGCCAACCGGGAAATACTGGTTCAAAAGCTGGAAAAAGACAGGCGCGCGGTAGCCGAAGCTAAAAAAGATGAGTTTTTCAATATGGTGAGTCATGAGTTTAAAACCCCGCTCACCAATATTAAAGTTATTAATCAATTATTAGAAAAGAAAACGGATAAAACGGATAAGATCTATCCTTTTTTGGCCAATGCCAGCAATAGTATAAAACGGCTCGAAAAACTGATAGCCGATCTGCTGGATGTAACCAAGATCAACTCCGGCCAGATAGACCTGAATATTGCCGCCTTTTATTTTGCCGACGCGCTAACCAATAGCATTGCCAATGTGGTGCTGGCAGCACATCACCATGAAATTATATTGGAAAGCTCGGTTGATCTCTTGTATACCGGCGATCAGTTCAGGATAGAACAGGTACTTATCAACCTGTTAACCAATGCCATTAAATACTCCCCTGAGGCACATCAGGTGATTGTTAGGGCAAAGGTGGAGGCCGCTCAGGTAGTGGTCTGTGTAGAGGATTCCGGCATCGGGATAGCTAAAGAAGATCTCGATCACCTGTTTCAGCGTTTTTACCGGGTAAGCAAAACCGCCCTGCAATTTCAGGGTGTTGGCCTGGGGTTGTATATCGCTTCTGAGATAATTAAGAAGCATAAAGGCTCTTTTAGCATTCAAAGCGAACCGGGCAAGGGCAGTACCTTTTGTTTCCGTTTGCCAATTAAATAATTAAACGAAAGCGGCTGCTGCTTTTATTAGTGTTGCAGGCTTTAAAGGGAACTGACAAAAAAAGATTAGTCTTTTTGTCAGCCCGCCTTTTTCCGCTTTAAGAAAGGCCGCCGTCGCAAGCGATAACTTTGCCCGTCATGTAATTATTGGCCGCAGCAAATAGGATAGCGTCCGCAATTTCTTCCGGCTGGGCTACGCGTCCCGCTTTTATCTGCTTTGAAAACTCTGCAAAGGTTTCGTCCTTTTTATCAGCAGGCAGAAAATCCCACCAGCCCGTATCTACAACGCCGGGCGATATCGCATTAACTCTCACCTGATCAAACTCTTTCGCCCACACCTGTACCATTATTTCGAGCGCACCATTGATAGCGCCCAGCCCCGATGTGCCGGGTAGTTTAGCAATGCCTGATATGGCTGTGACCAACGTAACGCTGCCACCTTTTTTAACATAGGGGAGGGCTGCCTGCACAGTGTTCAGGTTGGGCCAAAATTTTTCTTCAAATCCATCGCGCAATACTTGCAGCGACAAGTCGGCAAAATTCCCCATGCCTTTGCTGCCGCTAACTGAAACGACAAGGTGGTCTATCGGCCCGTAATTTTTGAAGAAAGTATCCAAGGCATTACGGTCGACGCTGTCTACCTGGACAGGTATCAGGCCTTGCTGCGCAGCGGCGGTTAATTTTGCGGTATTTCTGCCGGTAACGGTTACTACGCCGCCTTGCGCTTTGAATTGGAGCGCTGCCGAGAGCCCGATACCCGATGCCCCGCCGGCTACTATAATTTGCTGATTATTGAATTTTTCTGTCATAACTGCTTTTGTTTAGCACAAAGTTGCGCAGCGTCGCTCGTCGGGCAATTAACCGGATTAGCCTTTGTATTGGCTTATTTCGCCTTTTTGCGATAATCCAATGGCGTTTCGCCGCTGCCGGCCTTAAAGAACCTGTTAAAAGCAGCCGGGTCACTAAAGTTTAGGCTATAGGCAATTTCCGACACTGTTTGTTCGGTATACCGGAGTTGGGATTTCGCTTCAAGTAAAAGCATGTCCTTAATGGTATCAGAAGCTGTTTTACCGGTTATGGTTTTTACCGCCCTGTTTAGGTAATTGGGTGTAACGGACAAGAGATCGGCATAATCTGCCACCTGGCGCAGGGAAAGGTAATGATGGCCCACCAATCTGATAAAACCCGACACCAGTTTATTGCTTTCTGTTTCGGGAATAATTAAGTGGAGTTGTTGCCTTTGATAGCTCCGTTTAGCTTCCAGCAGAATGAGGTACAGATACATTTGCACCGCTTTTATTCTTTCAACCTGCGTTTGCCGTAATTCCTGGTCTATCTGCTTAACCAAGCCCACAATCTTGGTCAGTTCCTCTTTATCGAGCACAAATACAGGTAAACCCGAAAAAGCATAAAACGGGAACACTTCGGCGAATTTAACCGGGGGTACCAAATCATTCAGAAAGTCGCTGCTGAACAGCATGTAATAGCCAAAAGCATCGCCACTAATGTTGTTTTTAGCAAAAAGCTGCCGTGGATGAGTAAAAGATACGGTTCCGGGCTGGTGCTGATAACGCTCCAGGCCGATCTGCATATCCAACGTGCCCTGGCAGGTGATGCTCATCCGGTAAAAGTTAGACTTTAACGGCCCGACAGAGCCGACCAAACCTTTGCTTGAATAGACCTCCAAACCGGGAATATGATAGTCCGCATCAAGATTGTCATAACCAAATGTGGAATCTGTTTCCTCCCGGTGCAGATGGCGGAACTTGGACAGGTCATATACAGGAATGTTGCCGTTCGATGTCATGAGTAATAAGATGGTCTAATCTGCTATTATTAACTGATCAGTAACAAAGTATAGGCCATTAACATACAAGTGATCGCTATAAATGTTATTCGATACCGATTTCTTACCCGCTTTTTTAACTAAAAAAGAGACAGCCTCTTTTTTATCCGGCATTTCAAGATTGCGGCTTTCGTAAGCCATTGCTTTTCATCTTGCTTAAGAATTCAGGTGTGACGCCTATATAACCGGCGATGTACTTTTGTGGCAATTTAAGCATCAGGTCAGGATATTTGTTATAGAATTTCCAATATCGCTCTTCTGCACTGAGGCTGAGAATCTCCAGCGTACGTGCCTGAAAATCAATTAATGAACGTTCAGTCAAAATCCGGAAGTACCTTTCGAAGGCTGCGCCTGACAAAAACAACTTTTCTTTAGTCTCCTTTGTAAAAAATAAGATCTCTGTATCAACTATAGCCTGGATGTTCAACTGGCTTGGTTTATCATTGTAGAAATTCTGCAAATTTCCTGTCCACCAGCCAGGCGTTGAAAATCCAAGAATGTGCTCTATCCCTCTGTTGTCTATAATGTAAGTCCTAAGGCATCCGCTCAATATATAGCAACTCATAGCTGCTACTCCACCCTCATGGAGGAGATATTGATTCTTTTTTACTATCCTATACTGAGCCAGGGATTTTAGTGCCAAGATTTCATCGTCGCCCAAACTTACATAGGTTTTGATATGATTTTCGAGTGAGTCAGTGTCAAATTTAGGACCAGTCATTTGGGTAAGTTAGTCATTTCTTAATCTAGGTTAAGCCAATTCAATAAAGTACATTATTTCGCCGACGCATACGTAGGTCTAATTTTGTGACAGTAAATAACTATAATTTTTTAAAATAAATTTATGAAAAAATTAATCAAATCATCAGTTCTAAAAGCGCTATCGATCATATTCGTTTTAAGCGTGAGTTTTACAGTATCTAACGCTCAGCAGAAAAAAACAACGCTGATCAATCCGGATGATGCTGTTTTTTTATTTGTCGACCATCAGAGTGGTTTGGTTCAAACCGTTCATAGTATGCCGGTTGGTGATTTAAGAAGAAATCTTGCCGCCCTTGCAAAAGCATCTCAATTGTTGCATATCCCTGCCATTTATACGGCATCCGTTCCGACAGGGCCAAATGGCCCTACATTGCCTGAGGTAAAAGACAATGCCCCAAATGCAAAGTATGTTGTCCGACAGGGAGAAATTAATGCCTGGGATAGCAAAGAATTTGTTAATGCAGTTAAAGCTACAGGTAAGAAGACCCTCATTATCTCCGGTATGTGGACCAGCGTATGTGTAGTATATCCTGCCTTGTCTGCCCTTGGAGAAGGTTATACTGTTTATGCAGTTGCAGATGCCAGTGGAGATATCACCCCTGAAGCTCATAACCTGGCTATGCTCCGCTTAACCCAGGCAGGCGCCATCCCGGTAACCTGCGGTGCCGTGCTTCCTGAATTGATGAAAGACTGGAGAAGAAAGGAAGCCGGAGATTTTGCCAAACTGCTGGCAGATATGGTGCCTAATTTCCAGGCAGTAATTGAACAATACTATAAAGCCCAGGAAGTTGCAAAATCAGAAAAATAAATACCTAATGCGAAGCGGAAATGCTTTTTTAGCGCTAATCTCTAAATGGCATTTTCTTATTGCCTGACTATATCAGGACTAAAGTGTTAACCCTTGACAATATTTATACTTCATAACTAATTTATTATCAGCTAATTAACAAAGGTTAACATATTCAATGTTAACCTTTGTTAACCCTAACATTATTTATCAATAAAAAACCGCCTCACAATTGACTTATGAGACGGCTGCTGCAGAGGTAAAATTAACTACTGATCTTTAATTTACTTCAAACAGTTTTACGTATCAAGACTTTATGATCTCTTGCAGGCAACCTATAAAATTTTGCAATTCATCTACGGTATTATTATAATGCGGCGACGCACGGATGGCCCATTGAATGCCTTTTTCATCAAAATCGATCAACCCGAACGCCCGATAACTGGGAACCACATTAATTTTACGTTTTAATAGCTCTCCCACAATATGCACCGGGTCACCGCCGGCCACGGTAAAGGTAACCAGCCCGGCAAGCTCAGGCCCTTTGTCCAGCACACGCACCTTGTCCAGGCCCGTTAATTCCTTTCTAAGTATGCCCGATAGCCAGCGTATCTGCTGCCATATCCTGTCTTCGCCAATAGCCAGGCAGTAGGCGATCGCGGCGCTTGTGCCCAGCACGGTGGAGTA
>CBFGNU010000299.1:0-4828 GCA_965650195.1 uncultured Mucilaginibacter sp.
GTGACCAAAAATGGTAGCGGCGAGGTACCTACCGACCCCATGCCCATGGAAGCCAGCGATATGATGGTTATTTTAAAGCCCAAGGATGAGTGGACATCAGCCAAAACATTTGATGAACTGGCCGAAAAAATGGGCACCGCGCTGCAAGCCGTGCCTGGCATAACAGCGGGCTTTCAGTTTCCCGTGCAGATGCGGTTTAACGAATTGATGACAGGTGCACGGCAAGATGTAGTGTGTAAAATATTTGGCGAGGACCTGGATACACTTGCCGCTTACGCCACCAAATTAGGACGAATGGTTAACACCGTTGATGGTGCGCAAAACCTTTATGTAGAAGCGGTATCAGGCTTACCGCAGATCACAATTAATTACAACCGCAACGCCATTGCGCAGTATGGTCTTAATATAGTTGATATAAACAAGGTAGTTAATACAGCCCTTGCCGGTCAAAGTACAGGGACATTATTCGAGGGCGAAAAACGCTTTGAAATAGTAGTACGCATAAGCGGCGAACAAAAAAAGGATTTGAAGGATATCCAAAACCTGCTAATCCCAACGCCACAGGGCACGCAAATACCGCTGTACCAATTGGCTGATGTGCAGATAAAAGACGGCCCTAACCAAATACAGCGAGAGGATGCTAAACGCCGCATCATAGTTGGCTTTAATGTGCGTGGCCGCGATGTGGAGACCATTGTTAATGAGCTACAGGCAAAGGTTGATACGCAACTTAAATTGCCTGCAGGTTATTATGTAACTTATGGTGGTGCCTTTGAAAACTTAAATGCCGCCAAACAACGGTTGATGATAGCAGTGCCTGTATCGCTGGCGCTCATTTTCCTGTTGTTGTTTTTCGCGTTCAATTCTGTAAAGCAAGGGCTGCTTATTTATTCGGCTATTCCGCTGTCTGCCATTGGCGGCATTTTGTTTATGGCACTGCGGGGTATGCCTTTCAGCATCAGTGCGGGGGTGGGCTTTATCGCGCTGTTTGGTGTGGCGGTACTTAACGGCATTGTGCTGATATCTGAATTTAACAGTATAAAAAAACAGGGAGTTACTGATATGAAAACCATAGTACTAACCGGAACAGCACTAAGATTACGGCCGGTTTTAATGACCGCCTTTGTGGCGTCATTGGGATTTTTACCTATGGCGCTAAGCAACGGAGCAGGCGCCGAGGTGCAGCGCCCGCTGGCCACCGTTGTAATAGGCGGATTGCTGATAGCTACCTTTTTAACCCTATTCGTTTTGCCGGTGTTGTACATCATAAGCGAAAAAGGTTTTAAGAATACTATAAACAAATCGGCAGTAATGCTGGTTGGCTTTTTGCTGTTAACCGGAATAAGCCAATCGGCTAATGCGCAGCAGCCTATTGCGCTTAAGGCTGCTATTGATACCGCTTTAAAAAACAATTTACGTGTAAAGCAGGAACAGTTAAAGGCCAGGTATCAGCAAATGCTTATTGGCACATCAACAACTATACCTCAGGCAAACGCATTTGGCGAATTCGGGCAGTTTAACAGTAGTTATTCTGATACTAAATTTGGCATTTCGCAGTCGTTCAGTTTTCCAACCGTATACAGCAGACAAAAGGAACTTTTAAAGCAGGACTGGAAAAGCAGCGTACTTAACATTGCCGTACAGGAGGCTTTATTAAAAAGACAGGTAACACAAGTATTTTATTCCATAACGCTTTTGGAGCAAAAGCGGCAATTGCTGTTGTATACGGATAGCCTTTACCGCAATTTCTATAAAAAAGCGGCGTTAAGATTAGAAAAAGGCGAAGCCAATATCCTTGAGAAAACCAGTGCCGAGATATTATTGGGCCAGATAGAACAACAGCTCAATCCGTTAAAACAAGACTCTGCGGTTTTGCAATTACAGTTTCAATTGCTTTTAAACTCAACCATTGCCTTTACACCCGCGCCGGAAGTATTTAAACCGGGGATGACTTTTGTTGTCGATACAACATCTATAATGCAACACCCGGCGCTGATGTTATCAGCGCAGCAACTGCAGACAGCCGATGCTGCCGTAGCACTGGAAAGAGCAAGCTTCTGCCCGATCTTTCTATCGGTTACAATAACACCAGCATAAGGGGCGTAGGTGCCGACAACGTTTTGTATAATGGATCCACCCGGTTCAATTCTATGCAGGTAGGTGTAGGTATCCCCATTTTTGCGGGTTCGCAAAAAGCACGTATAAAAAGCGCGAAATTGAATAAACATGTGGCCGAAGGCAACTATGCTGTTGAGGTACAAAACATTAATACGGCATACCGCGAGGCAGTGCTGCAGCAGGAAAAATATGCCGAGGCGGTAAAGTATTTTGAAGACCAGGCATTAAAAAACGCAGGGCTGATAACTATCGCCGCTAACCAGCAGCTGGCCGCGGGCAATATCAATTACCTGGAGTGGGTGCAGTTGATAAACCAGGCAACCGCAGTAAAAAACGATTACATAGAAGCGGTGCGTAACCTTATAGACGCAAATATTCAAGTTAACTATTTCAACAGCAAACAGCCATGAAACCTATAACATATTTAACAGCACTGGTACTCTTTTTATCTGCCTGCGGCGATAAAAAACCGGCGGTAGAAGATGATTCCGCCACCAAAAGCAGCAATATTGTAACGTTAACAGACGAGCAATTTAAAAATGCCGCTATAACCACCGGAAAAATTGAGCAGAAAGACATATCGTCTGTTTTAAAACTTAACGGGCAAATTGATGTGCCGCCACAAAACATGGTTTCCATAAGTGTTCCGCTGGGTGGTTACTTAAAGTCGACCAAATTATTGCCGGGCATGCACGTAAACAAAGGCGAAGCAGTTGCGGTAGTAGAAGATCAGCAATACATTCAACTGCAACAGGACTACCTTACCGCAAAAGCACGCATTGGCTACCTGGAGAACGAATACAAACGTCAAAAAGACCTTAACCAAAGTAAAGCTGCGAGCGACAAGGTATATCAACAGGCCGAAGCTGAATATCATAGTCAGCTGGTATTGATCACATCGTTGGGCCAAAAACTGCAACTAGCAGGCATCAATGTGCGCAACATCAGCGAAACCAACATAGCCCGCAGCGTAAATATATACTCGCCTATAAGCGGGTTTGTATCCAAAGTAAATGTCAACATCGGCAAATATGTATCGCCAACCGAGGTGCTTTTTGAACTGGTTAATCCTACTGATATACATCTGGCACTTAAGGTTTACGAGAAAGATCTGGATAAACTTTATATAGGCCAGAAAGTGATCTCGTACACCAACAACAATCCTGAAAAGAAACATGAGGGTGAGATACTGCTGATTGGCCGCGACCTATCTGCCGACCGTAACACAGAGGTACATTGCCATTTTGAAGATTACGACAAAAGCCTGGTGCCCGGCACTTATATGAATGCTGAAGTACAAATTAAAAATGCAAAAGCAGCAGCAATCCCGACCGATGCCCTGGTTGAGTTTGAAGGAAAACAATACCTATATAAGGTTGTTGCTAAAAACAGCTATGAAATGACGGAAGTAAACATTGGCGAAAGCGAAAATGGCTACACCGAAATATTAAACCCATCAAGTCGCCTAAATAATGCCACTTTGGTTATTAAAGGCGCTTATTCGCTATTAATGATGATGAAAAATAAAGCGGACGAATAGCTTGAGGCAACGCAGGTTAAACTATCAACGTATTTAATTGTCAAAAATGTGCAATTAAACACCATGCGTGTTTAAACACATAAAATTAAGTCTATCTTTGGTCTATAATTATAAAACAGAAATGAAAAGAATATCACTCTTAACAATTGGATTAGCGTTTATTGCTTTATCAGCATTTTCGCCTGCAAAAACTGAAACGTTCAAAATAGATACTCAAAAAAGTAACATTGAATGGACAGGTAAAAAAGTATTAGGTCAGCACAACGGCGAAATCAAGTTAGCTTCTGGTACTATAGTCACTGAAGACAACGTTCCTGCCAAAGGTAGTTTTGTAATTAACATGGCCTCTATCAGCAATAACGACCTTACAGATGCCGATTCAAAAGGCAAATTACTGGGTCACTTAAAATCCGACGATTTCTTTGGTGTTACAAAATTCCCTGAAGCGCAATTTGCAACAACAAAAATTACCAAATCAGGTAACAACAGCGTTGTGGTTACCGGTAACCTTACCATTAAAGGCATAACAAGCGCCGTTTCTTTCCCGGCCACTTATGCTGTTAGCGGTAATACATTAACTGCTAAAGCTGCAAACGTAAAGGTTGACCGTACCAAATACAATATTAAATACAACTCGAAAAGCTTTTTTGATGCTATAGGCGACAAAGCCATCGATGATGAGTTTATCCTTAACATCAGCTTGGTAGCTACAAAATAATTGATTAAACCCCTATTAATGTTAAAAGCCTTCGGAGATTATCCGGAGGCTTTTTATTTACAGTCTCCCGGGGAGATAGTTACATCTTAACGCTTACTTCCTTGCCTCTAAAAATTACTGTTTTGCTTTTACTGCCCGGCACCAGGTTAATTGTAAATTTTTGTGGTGATGAAGCATTTGCTTTTCCGGCTGCAGCTGCAGCGCGTATGGTAATTTTTTGCTCAGTATTATTCCATAATATCACTGTCTCGCTACCCTTTCCTTTTAAATAATCCTGGCTTATCCCATCATCGTTATAAAGCGTATAGCTGCCGTTGGCGCCGGTGAATATTTTAAGAGTAGTTGGTTCATCCACTTTTTGCGCAGTATATTGCCTTACAGGGTCCATCGGAATAATAGCACCGGCACGAACGTAAACAGGCATCGTAGAAAGATCAACATTACGCGTTACC
>CBFGNU010000300.1:0-4816 GCA_965650195.1 uncultured Mucilaginibacter sp.
GAAAAAGAGTTTGAAGTACTACAGCCCAAGAAGAATAAAAAAGGTAACAGGCTGTTTACTCCCGAAGATATTGAGAATCTCAAGATCATCTTCCACCTGATAAAAGATAAGGGCTACACTCTTAACGGCGCCAAAGATCACCTTAAACAAAACATGCACGACGTTAAAGATAGCCAGCGTGTAATTGCCTCGTTAGAAAACCTCAAGAAATTTTTACTGGAAGTAAAAGAGCAGCTGTAGTTAAGCCACCATTTCGGCAAACAGCCTTTGTAGTGTCTTTTCGCAATCGGCGGTTAAACCCGGATGCACTTTTGATGCCTGCACAATGGTACTACGGGTAGCCGTAAGCCATCTAAACCGCGAAGCTTCATCCAAAGCAGCTATAGGGCCGCAAGTGGCGTTTCCTTTAGTTATCTCGGCAAAGGCGTCTAAATTAGCCTTCACATCAGCAATATCCAGTCCATTTGCAAAAGCCGTAAGCCGTTCGTCATCAACCTTTATAATACATTGCAGAAACTTTGTGGTCTTGCAAAACAGTATCACGCCCACATTTATAAACTCCTCGCGCTCTACCCTGGGTACAACGCGGATAACGGCGTACTCAAAAACGTTTTTCACGGGCATAGTTAGCTTCTTCAATAAAGGTAGCAGATGCAGCAAGGCGCATAATCAAAAACTGAGTATACACTTCTCGCTTTTGTACTGCTGTAAGATTTTCGTCCTCCAACCATTCAGCGGGTGTTATATCAACAATTTCCCGAATCTTATCTTCCGTTAATATCGCTTTAAACTGAGCGTCAACCTCATTTAGCTGTGTCGCCCAAGGCAGCAATACATGATCTTTGATGGGTACGAATGGCCGTGTGGCTTGCTCCTGCCAGTTATCCCACGAATGATGAAAATATAGAGCAGCTCCATGATCTATCAGCCATAACTCTTTATGCCACATCAGCATATTGGTGTTACGGGGTGTGCGGTCAACATTGGTAATTAAACAATCCAGCCATACTATCTGCGAGGCCAACAATGACGAAGGCTGCGTAACAACGGCATCAAAAGTTATAGCCCCTGATAGGTAATGCAATGCCAGGTTAAGGCCCACACTTGCCTTTAGCAGATCCTGTATTTCTTCATCGGGCTCCGTACGGCCAAAGGCAGTATCTAAATTGGCAAATACAATTTCGGGAACTTTAAAACCCAACGCTCGGGCCAGCTCCCCGCCTATTACCTCGGCAATGAGGGCCTTTGGGCCTTGCCCTGCCCCTCTAAATTTCAGCACATACAAAAAATCGTCATCAGCTTCTGCAATGGCAGGCAGCGAACCGCCCTCGCGCAGTGGCGTAACATAGCGGGTAACATTTACAGTACGTAAGGCAGAAGTCGAGGTGCTCATCATTGGATTCAGGTTCTAAAATTACTCATTTAAACTAAATACTTTTTGTAACTTATACCAAAAATTGCCGGTATGCCTAATAGAATCTTACTAGTCTTCGCCATCACATTGATTACTTTTCTCCAGGTAAAGGGGCAGATAACTTACCCGGATGCTTCATTACCCGCAGATACGCCACGCCTGTTTGCGCCCGGAATTATATCCGACGGATTGAATAATCGCGATTTTACCATTTCGCCGTCGGGCAACGAGTTGTTTTTTACGTTACAACAGCCGCGTTTTATAAGTAGTACTGTTTTGTACATGCGGAAGGAGAATGGCAAATGGAGCAAGCCTATGGTAGCGCCATTTTCGGGCAAATACCGTGATCTGGAGGCCGCATTTTCCCCTGATGGTCAAATAGTTTATTTTTCGTCAGACAGACCCTTAAAAGCTGGAGAAGCAAAAAAAGATTTCGATATATGGAAAGTTAAACGTCTGGCTAATGGTAAATATGGTGAACCCGAAAATTTAGGCAATACAGTCAACTCTGCAAAAGATGAATTTTATCCCAGTGTTACCAAAACCGGCGATCTGTATTTTACTGTGCAAGCAGCTTACGGCAAGGGCAGCGAGGATATTGTTGAATGTAAACTAACCGATAAAGGCTATACAGCTCCTGTTAGTCTGCCCGAAGATATAAATACCAAATTTGACGAATTTAATGCCTTTGTTGATCCCGATGGACAATTTATAATATTTACCTGCTATGGGCGAGCTGACGATATGGGTCGCGGAGACCTGTATATAGCACGAAAGGATGCAGCCGGAAAATGGTTACCCGCAAAACATTTGCCGGCGCCGTTTAATTCGCCTTTGTTGGATTATTGCCCTTATGTTACGCCTGATAAGAAATCCCTGTTTTTTACCAGCCCGCGCATTAATCCAATATTGCAGAACGGCAAACAAAAGGACTATCCCACAATAACGTCGTTACTAAGCAGCGCCGGCAACGGTGCCGATGATATTTATTGGGTAAAATTCAGCGAACTGCCTTAACAGAAAATATCAATTATTTGTATTTTCACTAACTCAAGTTCGAAGGAAGACTATGTATTTAAAGCTGATCAACAAAAACAAACAAGTGATATTATATGGCATTGCTCTTGCCGGTCTGCTAGTGTTGTTAAAATGGCTTGAATTTAAGTTGATCCTAGTAGACCATGCGTTTGAATTGTACGTCGGTGCCATAGCTGTCTTCTTTACCACATTAGGAATATGGTTAGCATTGAAATTGACAAAGCCGAAAGTGGAAACCGTTGTTGTTGAGAAAGCAGTATATAAAGCCATGGCTGATTTTCAAGTAAATCTGCATGAAGTTAATAAGTTAAACCTAAGCTCACGGGAATTAGATGTATTACAGTTAATGGCCCAGGGACTAAGCAATCAAGAAATATCAGAGCGACTGTTCGTTTCGCTCAATACCATAAAAACTCATTCATCAAATATATTTGAGAAGATGGAAGTAAAACGCCGTACTCAGGCAGTTGAAATGGCTCAGCGGTTGGGCATAATACCGTAGTACTTTAGTGTTAAATACGTCATAATTATCAAAATCACCCTAAAGTATGAGTATAAAAACGTTTGTGCTCGCCAACTTTGTGCTTCAATCAAAGAAATCTTAAAACAATCATCATGAAAAAAAATGTACTGGTATTTGGATCAATGGCCGGGCTGATCCTTTTAATTGTTTTAGTCACCTCCACTACGCTATGCTATAATAATGAGGATTTTAGCGGCAATATGTGGCTTGGCTACGGCTCTATGCTGGTCGCTTTCGCTTTTATTTTTGTAGGCATAAAAAATGTGCGCGATAACTATAATGGTGGGTATATAAGTTTCGGCAAAGCGTTTAAAGTTGGGCTGTATATAGCGCTTATTGCTTCAAGTGTATACGTTGTTACCTGGCTGGTGGAATATTATGTATTTATACCCGACTTTATGGATAAATACATAGCACATGTATTACGCGAAGCTGCGAAGGATGGTGCTACAGCGGCTGAGCTTAAAAGTAAAACAGACGAAATGGCTACGTATATTAACATGTACAAAAACCCATTGGGCGTTATAGTGCTTACTTACTTGGAAGTATTACCTATCGGGCTTGTTATAAGTCTTATAGCCGCAGCGATATTAAAGCGAAATCCAGATAAAGCACAAACGGTTGTTGCTTAGTTATATAAAGCAAATGAATGTATTATAAATACTAAACAGAAATAAAATGAGAAACTTAGTATATTTTATGCATGCCTCACTTGATGGCTTTGTTACAGGGCCTAATGGAGAAATGGACTGGATAAAGGTAGACGATGAGATATTTGACTTTGTTGCAACGATTACAGACAAAGCCGAAACTGCTCTTTACGGACGGGTAACTTATGAACTGATGGAAAGTTACTGGCCCAATGCAGGCGAGCAACCAAATGCATCAAAGCACGATAAAGAACACTCTGAATGGTACAAACAAATTCCCAAAATTGTCCTATCAAAAACAATGAGTGAAAAAGGATTGGTCAATACTACCATTATCAGCAATGATCTTGCAGAGAACATCAATACAATAAAAAACCGGGAGGGAAAAAATATTTTGATCTTCGGTAGTCCACGGGCTTCTCATTCTTTATTAAGTGAAGGTTTAATTGACGAGTTTTGGATATTTTTGAATCCGATTTTGATTGGTCAAGGAACACCACTATTTAAAGATGTGCCGGAAACTACAAAACTCAACTTGATAGAAACCAAAACCTTTGCCTGCGGCGTAATTGCGCTTCATTATGAAAAAGAGCGAAGTTAATAAACAATCATTTTGGCTTAAATACAGATACAGCCTTTTACGAAGAGAGCGCCCCATTTCGGGCGCTCTCTTTATATATCAGCAAATCTTAATTTAAATGAATACTGGCTATGCCTTTTTCCAACGCAATGTCTTTCACCGCCGGCAATGATGTACCTTCTACTCTAAACACAGTCAGATCTGTTAAGCCAATATGACCTAAAACGGTTTTCAAATAAGGCGCTACGAAATCATTGCCCTGCATAGGTCCTTCTGAGTAAATACCACCGGTGGATTCGGCAACGTAAACTTTTTTATTTCCAAGCAATCCTTGCAGTCCGTTTGCGTCATAACGGAAAGTAACCCCTGCTCTCACAACGTGATCCAACCATGCCTTTAAGCTGGAGTGTATGCTGTAATTATACATAGGCGCACCAATTACAATAATATCTGCATCCCGAAGGGCCTGTATCGCGTCATCAGAATGCTTAACCGCTTGCTGTAAGGCAACACTTCTGCTTTCTGCAGGAGTAAAAAACGAGGTTAAATGCGCTTCCTCCAGATGCGGAAAATGCTGCTCAACTAAATTGACCTCAGTAACTACACTGTCG
>CBFGNU010000301.1:0-4798 GCA_965650195.1 uncultured Mucilaginibacter sp.
ACAATTTCGGTAAGTCGTGGTATTGCGCGGGGTGTTAACGCAATAATAAACGGGGCAGCGTTAATTAGTAAGGGATTTTTAAACACAAGGGTAAAGGTTTACTCAGGCGATGAAATTGGTTTGATCGCAACCTCGTTTAACGATATGACCGACGCGCTTCAACACAGTTTACGCGACATAAGTGACCTTAACGACAAAAAAGACCAACTTAAAATAGAAAAGGACAAAGCAGAATCATCAGAAAGGGCCAAACAGCTTTTTCTGGCTAAAATGAGCCATGAGATCAGAACGCCGATGAACGCCATCCTGGGTTTTGCAAAACTGCTTGAGGAAACGGTAAAGGGTGACGAAGAACAAGAATATCTCAGGATAATTATCAGATCGGGCGATGACCTGTTGGTGATTTTAAATGACATTCTTGATTTTTCAAGGTTGGAGGCAGGTAAAATTGCTATTGAAAGTGCCCCCATCAACATCCGGGATATCGTTCATCTCAACGTTAAGATGATGGAGCAGAAGAAAAAGGATCTGGCACTTACCTTTAAGATTGATGAGCGAATTCCGGAAACATTAATGGGAGATTCATTAAGGTTAAATCAGATATTGTTGAACCTGCTTTCTAACGCTATAAAATTCACTGAAAAAGGAAGGGTACATATTTCAGTAGTTTGCCTTAAAGATAATGCCGATAGCATTTTGGTGGATTTTAGCGTTAAAGATACCGGCATAGGTATACCTGAGGAAAAACGAGCCAGCATTTTTGAAAGCTTTGAACAAGCCGCTAATGATACTGCACGCAAATTCGGTGGTGCGGGTTTAGGCCTTAGTATTGTGAAGCAACTGATTGAATTACAGAAGGGTGAAATTTTTGTAAACAGCGAAGCGGGAATAGGCTCTGATTTTCATTTCCGGCTGCAATTTTTAAAGATGTCGGTCGAAATTCCTACATCAGTGCCGGTTAAACCCGCATTAATAAAGCCAAGTGGCAAGGGCATAACAATCCTGATAGTTGAAGACAATCAAACAAATCAAATACTGCTATCAAAACTGCTTGAAAAATACGGATTTAAAATTGACGTGGCTGAAAACGGGTTGATTGCGTTACACAAACACGAGCGGCAGGATTTCGATATTATCCTGATGGATTTGCAGATGCCTGAAATGGATGGCTATGAGACAACACAAAAGATCCGTGCATTAAATGCAAATAAAAAGAATATTCCGATTGTTGCCATGACAGCGCATACCATTAAAGGTGAACTGGAGCATTGTTTGGCAATAGGGATGAATGATTTTATCTCGAAACCGTTTGATAAAAATGACCTGTTTAACAAGATATTTGAAGTGGTAGAAAACAATAGGGTGTAGCGTTTAAAGATTTGCCACGTGCATTAATATCTCAGCAATTGTTCCATCGCCTTCTCCAATCTTGATTTTCCTAAAAACTGATTTTCCAGCCCCTTGTCCATAGGCACGGGCGTGTCCAGGCTGGCGCAGCGCATTACGGGTGCGTCCAAACTACTAAAGCAATGCTCGGCTATGCTGGCGGCAACTTCGGCACCGAAGCCGCAGGTAAGGGTATCCTCATGCAATACCAGCGCTCTGCCGGTTTTCTTTACGCTTGTAAATACGGTGGACCTATCCCAGGGTTGCAAACTGCGCAGGTCTATCAGTTCAATAGATTGGTTGGGATGCGCGGCCATATATTCTAATGCCCAATGCACGGCGTATCCGTATGCTATTATGGTAACGACTGTGCCTTCCCTTACCACCCGGGCTTTGCCTATTTCAACATAGGTTTCGCCATCGGGCACCTCGCCGGTAAGGTTGCGGTACAGGTGCTTATGCTCAAAATACATCACCGGGTTAGGGTCGGCAATGGCAGCCATCAGCAGACCCTTGGCATCGGCAGGGAAAGCGGGGTAAACCACTTTAAGTCCGGGTGTTTTTACAAACCAGGCCTCGTTGCTTTGCGAGTGGAAGGGCCCACCCGATGTACCCGCGCCCGTAGGCATGCGGATAACCACATCAACATTTTGGCCCCAGCGGTAATGCGTTTTAGCCAAGTGATTTACTATCTGGGTAAATCCGCTGCTGGCAAAATCAGCAAACTGCATTTCAACAACCGCCTTATATCCGTTAAGCGCCAAACCCATTGCGGCACCAACAACTCCCGATTCGCAAAGAGGCGTATTACGTACCCGTTCTTTTCCAAACGCCTCAACCAAACCTTCGGTCACCTTAAAAACGCCACCGTACTCCGCAATATCCTGCCCCATCAAAATAAGGTTATCATACTTCTGCATGCTTAATTTTAGCGCTACAGATATGGCATCAATATAACGCATCACCGTGGTGCCGGTATTTGGGGCTGATGCCGGGAGGCTTGCTTCGCGATAAACATCATTTAACTCGGCAAAAATATCGGGTTGGATATCAGGCTCTGCCAGCGTCCTTTCAATAATTGGCTCTAAGCGCGATAGGTATTGATGGCGCAGATCAGCCCCCCATTCTGCCTTTATTATTTGCTGATTAACCAGGTATTCTTCAAATGATTGCACCGGGTCCTTGTCCTGCCACTCGCTAAACAGCTCCTGCGGAACGTATTTGGTACCCGATGCTTCCTCGTGTCCCCGCATCCTGAAGGTGATGCACTCCACCAATGCCGGGCGGGGCTGCTTGCGGATGCTGGCTGCTATCTCGCTGATGGCATGATAAACTGCTAACACATTATTGCCATCAACCTGCCTACCTTCCATGCCGTAGCCAATGGCGCGGTCAACTAATCGCTTGCAATTGTATTGTTCTGATACGGGGGTTGACAGCGCATAGCCGTTATTCTCTATCAGGAATATCACAGGTAAGTTCCATACGGACGCGATGTTCAAAGCCTCATGAAAATCGCCTTCGCTGGTGGTGCCCTCGCCAATAAAAACAAGGGTAGCTTTGGCACTGTTGCTCAATTTATCAGCAAGAGCTATACCGTTAGCCAGCGTTGGCTGCGGGCCTAAATGCGATATCATGCCCAATATTTTATGCTCCTGCGACCCAAAGTGAAATGACCGGTCGCGCCCCTTGGTGAAACCCGAAAGCTTCCCTGTCCACTGAGCTAGCAAACGGTCGAAAGGCACATCGCGGGTAGTAAAAACGCCCAGGTTGCGGTGCATGGGTAATATATACTCATCGGCCTGCATAGCCATGGCAGCACCAACTGCAATGGCCTCCTGCCCTATGCCCGAGAACCACTTGCCAATACGCCCCTGGCGCAAAAGCACGAGCATTTTCTCTTCAATAACGCGCGGAAACAACAGCTTTTTGTAAATGCTGATGAGCGTATTATCGTCCAGGTTCTTCCGGTCAAAAATCATACAAATTTATTTTGCCGGGCTTGAGAAGAATACTTCGAAACCCGAAGAATTGCCTTTATTTTGGTGGACTATTCTTTTCTTCCCATTGGCGGGCGAAAGATTTTTCGGCCACATCCGGAAGCTGTTTGTAATGGCCCCACGTTTTCTTGAAAAACTTTTTAATTAAGAAATTCTTCATTTTTCCGCCAAAAAAGTCTTCGGTTTTACGGCTAAGCATGCCTTTCGTCCACATTTTCCAGCCCCATTTTTCGGCGTTTGTAACCAGTCCGCTGTCAACGGCATCGCGCCGGTTTAGCAGCAGCATTTTATGGATATCAATTTTAACAGGGCATACTTCAGTACACTTGCCGCACAGGCTTGAGGCGTAGCTTAAGTGCTTAAACTCTTTCATCCCTGCCATATGCGGGGTAATAATTGAACCTATGGGGCCGCTGTAAGGCGTGTTATAAGTATGCCCGCCAATGTTTTTATAAACCGGGCAGGCGTTAAGGCAGGCCCCGCAACGGATGCAGTACAGCCCCTGCCGCTGGTCTTTTTGCGCCAGCAGATTGGTGCGGCCATTGTCTAACAAAATCACGTACATCTCATCCGGCCCATCAGTTTCATTGGGTTGGCGCGGACCGCTTAAAATGGTATTGTAAACCGTTAGGTTTTGTCCTGTACCATGCCCCGCCAACATGGGCCAGAACAGGTCCAGGTCTGCAATTGAAGGTATTATCTTCTCAATGCCAACAACGGCAATATGTATCTTGGGGAAACTGGTGGTTAACCGGGCGTTACCTTCATTTTCGCTCACAGCTACGCTGCCTGTATCGGCAATCAGAAAGTTGCCACCGGTTATGCCCACATCGGCCTGTAAGTATTTTTCGCGCAGCAGCTCGCGTGCTTTAAGGGTTAATTGCTCGGGCGTCGCGTCTATCGGGGTACCAAAACGTTCATTAAAAAGTTTAGCGATGTCTTCTTTAGACAAGTGCATAGCCGGAGTAACAATATGATAGGGTTTTTGCCCTAACAGCTGCACAATGTACTCGCCCAGGTCGGTTTCTATGGATTCTATGTTATTGCTCTCCAGAAACTCGTTCAAATGAATTTCTTCGGTAACCATTGATTTTGATTTCACAATGGTTTTGGCGTCAACTCTTTTAAGGATGTTTAAGATCTCGCGGTTGGCTTCAGCAGCGTCGTTCGCCCAGATCACTTTGCCGCCGCGTTTCTGAAAATTAGCTTCAAACTCCGGTAAAACCTTATCCAGGTTCTCCATCATTTTCCATTTTATTACATGCCCGCGTCGCTTGGCATTGTCCATATTGATTATCCGCGACAAGCCACGCGCAACAGCCGTATCATATTTACCGATATTGTAATTAATTATCCGCCTGTGATCTGCATCAAAGGCCTTATTTTCAGCATCAGTCAAAAATTCTTCGGCA
>CBFGNU010000302.1:0-4780 GCA_965650195.1 uncultured Mucilaginibacter sp.
ATAAGCCTGTATCCGTTGCAAATTTTGCTCAGTTTTTTGTTGGGGGATTGGCTTTGCTCAAGGAGATATTTAGCAATCCGGAAATTCCTTACGCATTTTGGATATTGGGAGGATTTTATGCTTTATACGCTGTGGTTTTTGGTTTACTTTTTTACGGTCTTATTCCGGTTAAAGCCGAGCAAAACTAGGTACCCTACCAATATGCAAGCTTCATTTGGCAAAGCAACACAGCTAAAAGATTTTCTCGACGCTAAAGTCGCTCAATACAACTGCCCCGATTTTATCAAGAACGATCCGGTTTGTATACCGCATCTATTCAGTAAAAAGCAGGATATAGAGATAATGGGGTTTTGGGCGGCAACCCTGGCTTGGGGGCAACGCGTTACTATCATTAATAAATGCAAAGAGCTGATTGCATTAATGGATAGCGCTCCCTATGATTTCATCATGAATCATGAAGAGTCCGATCTTGAAAAATTGCTGCATTTTAAACATCGCACATTTAACGATATTGATACACTTTATTTTATAGCTTTTTTCAGGTTTCATTATAGATTACATGACTCGCTGGAGTCGGCCTTTATGCCGCCCAACCCCTTGGACCTGAAGTACGATAGTGCGGTAGAGCATGCGCTTAACTACTTCCGTAATTACTTCTTTTTACTGCCTGATTCACCGCATCGCACAAAAAAACATGTTTCTTCGCCCTCGCAAAAATCGACCTGTAAACGGCTGAACATGTTTTTACGCTGGATGGTGCGTAAGGATAAAAACAGCGTTGATTTTGGCATCTGGAACCGCCTTAAGCCTGCCGATTTGATTATGCCCTGCGACTTGCACGTTGACCGTGTTGCAAGAAGCCTTGGCTTAATTACCCGCAAACAAACGGATTGGCAAACTGCAGTTGAACTGACTGAAAAACTACGCGAGTTTGATCCGCTTGATCCTGTTAAATATGATTTTGCGTTGTTTGGGCTGGGGATTGAGGAGCGCTGGGGATTGGATGCGATAATTCCTAAATTAGATTAATCATCAATATGGAACAGCACCCGCAAATATCGCAATTCCTAACAGGTAAATCTGCCCACACGCTTACGCTGTATCATCACTTTATAACGGAGTTTGAAAAGATGGGAGAGATCAGTGTAGAACCTACCAAAACCATGATTGGCATATCCAATACACATAAGCGTATTGCCTGGATAACGCAATTAGGCAAAAACTTTATCCATGTGGTTTTCCCGTTACGCGAACCGTATTATGATAACCTGTGTTTCCAGAAAGTTGCACAGGTGCCCGGGAGCAATCAGTTCAATCATCATTTAAGAATATTGAATACGGAGGATATTAATGAAGAAGTTTTGGGCTTTATGCGCATAGCCCATCAATTGTAAGCTTGTTTTTGTTTATAAGCCGTTTGCCGTCTGGCCTTGATATACGCGCATCAACTTTTCGTCTTGAAAATAGTAGAACTTGTATTCTGTTTTGCGTCCATTTTCATATTGAGGTATCCTGTAAACGGTATATGACCCTGTTTTTTCAACAACCTCAGCACTAGATTTATTTTGGGACTTGAATTTGGATTCAGAAATGCCAAGTTTGTATGTTGGTGACTTACAAGCGGCGAAAGCAATGGCCAGTAAGAGAATGATTTTTTTCATGATAGGTCTTTTATTATTGACATATCAGCTTCAAAAAGGTTTTGCCGTTTTTTATTTAGCAGATACCCATTCCTTTAAAACATTGTCATACAGCTTGATAATTTTTGCCGGATTACCCGCCGCGACTGAATAAGGGGGAACGCTTTTGGTAACAACAGCGCCAGCCGCCACCACACTGTGTTTGCCAATGGTTATACCGGCGGTAAGTACCGCATTTGCGGCTATCCAGCAATCGTCTTCAATAGTAATGGTAGAGACAATGGTTTTCTGGTCTTTTATGGGGGTGTTTACATCGCGGTATTCATGATTTAAACCGCTGGCCACTATGTTTTGCGCGAATATCACATTATTGCCAATGTTTACGGGGCCGATAATAACATTGCTCATGCCTATCAAGGTACCATTGCCGATAAATACATCGCCTACGCCATTATTTATGGTGCAAAAGTCTTCTATAATTGAATTATCGCCTAAACTGAACTTGTTAAAAGGCAACACATCCATGCGTGCATAACGGCGTACTTTTGAGCCTTTGCCGCGCTGGTGTACAAACGGATTCACCAATAATTTTACCCAAAAACGCGGCCTCGCCTCGCCGGGAGCAATAAGCATCCAATGGACGAAGTTTTTTAAACGCGGGTTACTATTTATCTTTTCTTTAAGCGACATGTTATTTTCTTTTTGCCTTCTCCCAGACCGAACTTTGGCGGCCCGATAAGTAACGGAATATCCCCCTTATAACCGCATAATTCATCATGCAGAAATAATAAGGGATAAAAAATATTTTGATCTTTACCTGCCTTGCTTCAAGCATCCATCCAAATAGGGACATGCCATAAAATGCCACCTGTCCGGCTAAAAACAACTGGTAAATAGCGCCTCCGTAAGTATGTACAATGGCAATGTTAAGAGCCACCAATAATATCATCAGGAAGGGCACCACCGTCCACCGCAACACCCGGTGACTAATATACTGAAACGATAACACAGGCAGCGGAAAGGGGTTAAATAAGCTTTTAAGCCATATAATAGATTGCAGGCCACCTGCAGCTATCCTGATCTTACGTTTTAGTTCTTCCTTAACATCTTCTGATGCAGTTTCCATCGCATAAGCATCGGGTTCATAAATAATACGATAGCCCTTTTTAGCAATGAGCATAGAGATCATAAAGTCGTCGATAATTGATGTAGGCGGCACATGCTCATATAGATCAGTGCGTACGCTAAACAACTCGCCTGCAGCACCCACTACAGAGTATAACTCTGAATCCCAGATCTTTAGTTTTGATTCATATTTCCAGTAAAAACCCTCGCCGGCAGTAGCATCAGACTTTTCGGTTATCAGCACTCGTTTTTCGCCCGCAACGGCACCAACTTTCGGGTCGGAGTAGTGGCGGCAAATATTAATTATGGCGTCTTTGTTTAAAAAGGTATTAGCATCGGTAAAAACCATCACCTCTGTAGTAACAGTATCTATGGCACGGTGTACCGCAGCCATTTTGCCTTTACGCTCCGCAGAATGTAAATGGATTATTTCGGGATACTTTGCAACAATATCCGCAGTGCCATCGCTTGAGCCATCGGTAATAAAAATAAGTTTGAACTTGCCTTCGGGATAATTTAATTCCAGGCTGTTCTTTATCTTTTCGGCAATAAATAGTTCCTCGTTATAAGCAGCTACTATTAAAGTGCAGGTGGGCAGGTTATCGGCAGCTGGTAGGGTGGGTTTACCCTTAACCGCCCGTTTTATTTTTATGATAAAATAGAGCAGTATGCCGTATCCTACAAAAGCATAAAAAATTATAAAAAAGCTTATCCAGAATAGCGCGATCATATAGCAATAGGGTAACCTAATTTTTTACTGTCTTTACTTTGAGTAATGTTCCACCAAATGGCTTTAAACAACCATCCAATAAAATCTGTATGCTTTATCTTTATGTACCTCAACATATTACGGGGTACAACTAAAGCGATAAAATAGATATAAAAAAATAAACGAGCCGCCAACGGCGCGTTTTTGCGAATAAACAAAATGCGGTTGCGGTTCATAAAATACTCCTTCAGTGCGCTCACTTTACCTACAGATACCGATTCTTTATGATAGATAAGCGCACCTGTTTGCAGCCAAATTTCGTAGCCTGCCTTTTTAATACGGTCGCACCAATCCAGTTCCTCATAGTATAAAAAAAAGTTCTCCGCCATTAAACCGGCTTTATCAATGCATTCCTTTTTTACCATCATAGCTGCACCATGGGCGTAACCCGTTCTGCCGGTTAGATGGTCATGCTGCCCGTTATCCGTTTCAAACTGACCAATACTGTTATTGCTTGCGGTATAATAGTTCATGTCGGTAAAACCCATGTATTGCAGCATATCGGGCTGGTCAAAGTATCGTATTTTGGGCGATACTACACCTATACGTGAATTTGAGTCAAGAGTTGCAACCAATGTTTCCACCAGGCCGGCGGTAAACTCGGCATCGTTGTTCACCAAAAAAAAGTATTCGCCTTTCGCGGCGTTTATGCCCAGGTTGTTACCCCCGGCAAAACCTAAATTCTTGTCAGAACGTATAAAAATTATATCCGGATATTTTAAGGTCCATTCGGGCACACTGTTTACTGTACTGCCATTGTCGACTACTATAATTTCAATTGCAGGGTAGGTATTAGTTTGGCTGATAGAGCATAATAATTCCTCGGTAATGTAACTTTGATTGAAATTAACCGTAATGATGGAAACCAATTTCATTATATAGATTTATGGCTAATACGAAGAATGCCTCTGCTATGTTTTGTTGAATTTATTAATTAAAATTGAGAATCAAAGCAAATACCCCAAAAGAGGAAACCGTAACCGATACAGAAATTGAATCGGCTGTTGAGCAAAAGCTCGATGAGGTTGCGGCGTTGTTGGCCGGCCATCACCTTAACAAGGAAGTGCTTAAGCGTTTTCAGCAAAAGTTTGATACTACGCTGGAAAACTGCTCAGAAGGCAACGATGCTATTAATGCGTTTAAGGTAATAGATGATATAGAGGATGCATCACGTGAGGAACTGCTTGACGAATTTGCGATGCTGTTGCTATCTAACAAGGTGGATAGTAAAGTTGCAGGCAGATAT
>CBFGNU010000303.1:0-4776 GCA_965650195.1 uncultured Mucilaginibacter sp.
AATAAATAATAATGAGATCGATTATAATAAGCGCATTCGCATTTGTAGTGCTGGGACTTGCGGCCTGCGGTGGTACAGAGAGTAAACCACCCGCAAAGAAATATAAATACGTCTGCACCATGCATCCTGAAATAGGATCAGACAAACCCGGGGTATGCTCAAAATGCGGCATGGATCTGGTAGAACAGGATACCACCAAATAAAAAATCCGCCCCGGGTTTTCGGGGCGGATTTTTTTTATTTATTACGGCTTTTCGTCGCCGCTTGGGCCGTAGCTGCCGGGTATCGGTATATCTAACAGGCGTAAAAACACGCCCAGCTGTGCCCTATGGTGTATAGTTTGGCTGATTGACACCCTAATGGTATCGTATTTATTCATGTCGGCCAGTACGTGCTCGCCGGCGCGCAATATCCAGGGTTTTTCTAAATCGGCTTCATCAAAGGCCTGCAAATGGGCACGTCCATCGGCATAGGTTTCTTCAAAAAATTCAAGCAGATCTGCGTTATTGTCAATTTTACTTGGTTGGTAGGGGTTGGCTGCAAAGTCTAAACCATCAGTAGTAATGGCCATAGTTATCCACGCAGGCAACTCGGCAATGTGTGTAACCAATTGCTGCAGGCTCATGCTTTTTGGATGCGGCCTCCAGTCGTACTTGTCCTCAGGAACAATTTTAAGAAATTTGCGGGTAGTTTGAGCTTCCTGCTCAATGTCTTTTAATAATGATTCGATGATTGTCATGGCTGTTTGTTTTTGTTGATACAAAGAAACAATGCGCCAGTGACAGCCCTATGTCAGTAGGATTTTGATACGATAAACTTTTTTTATTTTTTTAACCGGCTACCTGGCGGTCGCCTTTATTTTGATCGCTTTTGAGCTCATTTATCTCCATTTCGAAGGCACGCATACGGGCATGGAGGATATCCAGCTCGGTACGCATCATTTGTATCTCGGTTATCAGCTTGGGAGATTCGGATTTATTATTGCTTTTTTCCCCGGTACCTAATATCAGCCACTCCGGCGAATATCTTAACTGCAGGCAAAGTTTGCGGATAAGGTAATAGCTAACCTCTTGCTTTTTGTTGATGACTTTACTTATAAAGCCCTGGTCAACGCCAATAACACCGGCCAGCGCTAATTGCCCGCCGTGCTCCTTAACTATTATTTTTATACGTTTTACAATACCCTCGTCAGACAACATACGGCTGCAATTATAAACAATGTATAGTCAAAACTGAAATGCATTCGTATATAAAAGAAGCGTGGGATTAACTAAAGGTCGGCGGTTTTGTCTTGTATCTGCTGCAACTTGTCGTTGTAGTCTGCAAGCCTAATTTTCTTCTCAGTATAAGCCGCTTCCAGTTGCTCCAATTTCTGTATTAATTGTTGCTTTAAGCCTGTTGCCGTGGCGTCGCTCTGTTCTCCTGCAACCCGAGTGGGTTTAATACCATTTTCGTACAATTTGCCGTAAATCACTTTCAATTTCCGCTCTACAGCCTGTTCCAAAAATATCTGAGGCACTTCGTCTGCATCTTTCACAAACTCTTTCAACCTCCGGTTTTGCCTCATGCGGCTAAACGCAATAATAATAACTACTATAAAGCCTCCAATAAAATATTGAAAATAATCGTTCATAAGGTTACACTACTTGTTAATAATTGGTGGTTAGTGCTTAAATGATTTAAGCTCAGGATATTATTCCGGTACGATATTATTAAAATATTAAATATAAAAAAAGGGGTCAGTAATATTTTTCTCAAATATTACTGACCCCATACTTATTATTACATTAAACAAGTAATACTTTTTTTGTTAACCAGCGTTAGTGGTTGTGCTTTTTATGGATATCCTTTACAAGGCAAAGCTTTTTTATTTCGTCTATTTTAATTACAAAAGGCGCGTATTTAAGTCTGTTGCCCACCATCTCGGTAACGTTGTCTGAGTGTGCTATTACTTCGTCGGGATTATTGCCTGCTAAAAGCCTTTTGTACATGCGGTAATCGCCCCATTCTATGTAATACACCTCGCCGGGTAGTATTTTTTTGTCGTGAATTACTTTTAAGGCAACCCAACACCCATTCTCAAGGTATGGATACATGGAATGCCCCCAAACAGGTAAGGCGAAATCACAATCTTCTATGCCGGGGAAATTCATCCGGCCTACTGCCTGCTTATCGTTTATATCGTTATAAACTTCTACGCCCGAGGCCGTAGCAATAACTTCAAACATCGGTATCCCCTGACCCATTGAATAAACAGAGGGAACCTCGGCAGGCTTGCCTTGATCCATATAATCTTTAAAACGTTCTTTAAATATTCTGAATTTTTCAGGATCTATGTTCTGCCGGCTCTTAATTATTTCTGTGATGGAACTTGCAGAATTAAATCCGAGTATCTCCGCTAATTGGGCATTGCCCGTAAAGGCCCTACCTTTTAACTGGTTATATAAAATGATAAACTCCAATGTTTCAGGCCGTACGGTTTTTATCTTGCTTGGCTTGTCGGTAGCGTCCATAATTGTTGATAATTTTCTTAAAAACTTCTTTAAATTAAAGATTATTCTTTATATATTTGTATTTCAATGCAACAATATTAATATTTATATTTAAATAATCCAAATTAAAATACAGAAAATAAAGAATTTATGAATTTACCACCTTAAAATCCGCCAGACTTTGCTGTAAACTACCGAGTAAAACTTTAATATACTACCATGTACCTTATCTATTCTGCATTACGACACCCGGTACTACCTGATACCGATGAGTTAACTAACCAACACGAAAAGCATCTGCGCTATAGGGCTTATAAGACCGTGTGCGAAAAGTACCGCGACGAAATAGCGGCCATACAAAAGTACTTCCCAAATTGGAAGCCGCGCTTTGACCAGTAATAAACAAAACCAACAACCAGCCCCCGCTTATAGGGGCCCAATTATTAAAAAATGATAAAGATCTCGCAAAAAACAAAAGACGCGATATGGTGGATGATCATATCCGTAGATTACGACTACAGCCGGATCAGCATAGCTGACCATGAAATTAGTGACGACGCATTAACCCTTTGGCTGGAGGACAAACACGACTTTAAAAATACGCTGGAAGAGTGCCTGGAATTGGTGCTGCCGGTAAAGCAGTTGGCCAAAGTAATACGGGCCGAAGGCATGAACAGCTATGAGGGAACTAAGATGCACCCGCGCAAAGGATTCATTTACAAAACGCGCATAGAAATAAACGAGCCCGTGCGCTGGTATAAAGAGGACGCATCGTTAACTGAACAACAATGGGCACGGGAGGCGGTTGTTAAAACATTGCTTACCCAACTTGTAGAGAACGAAGTTGCCGATACGGCAATTAAATATGCTATTTAGCATATAAAACATAATACAATTTTTTGTATATTTGTATCTCTCTGCAAACGCAATGTTATTTCTTATTTTGAACGGAGATCGAAAGTTCCGGTTGTTTTGTAATACGAAGAAGGTTTTCCTTGCCTGGAAAGTATCGTATAAAATGTTCCTTTAGTAAGCGTACTGTCCTGCTGAAACTTGATAAGGTTGATCTTACCCATATCGCGCGCGGGTATGTATTTAGATAATGTGTACTGTACAGCCGGCTGATCATCATCACTGAACAATAACTGGGTCCCCGCAATTGCAGAATTTGTATCAGCCCTGGCTATGCCTGCTGAACTTATGCCGAAACTAACTGTATGTGCCTTGTTAATAGCAGTAATGCCAAAATATTTGCTGCTATCCAGATCAACACTTACAAAAGCGATCGAGTCCTCGGCGGCATCAAAAATATAGGTTGAATCTTCAACAGTTATTTTTAACTGGCCGTTAACAGCCAAAAAAGTACCGGGCGCATTAATATCTATAGCTGTGCTGATGGAATCGCTTTTAGAAATGGCTTTTAAGTCAACAGGCTTTTCATCCTCTTTTTGGCAAGCCGAGAACGCGGCCAAAAGAAGAAAGAGAAAAACGATGTTTTTAAAAACTTTCATAGGCTAAGCCGCAGATAACAAATATAATATATAAAGTTATTTGCAAGTGTAATTTTAACACATTTTAATGCTGAAATTTAAAAATAAATTACCAAACATTTTAAAATGCTAAATATTTTAGTTATATTTGTATCACTACTATGCCATTCGGCACTTAAATCATAATGAAAAACTTTAAAAAAATATTTAAGAACAAGGGAGAGCTATGCGCTTTGATAGAGCAATATTTTAAAGATATAGCGGGAGAATATCGCGTGGAAACAAAAGTTGCGAAGAAGGCTGATGAAGAACCCGTTACACAAAAAATATGCATTCGTGAAGCCGAGCCCGCCACAATTGCCTCGCTGGTATTCCATTTAGGTTTTAACAGTCGCGAAGAGTTTGATGTCCTGGAAAAAAAGGGAAGATACTCGGCAATATTAAAGCGGGCCCGCCTGCAGGTTGAAGCCGCCTATGAAAAAAGGTTGCTTCAGCCATCACCAAGCGGTGCCATGTTCGCTTTAAAAAATATGGGCTGGAATGAAAAGGCGGATACAGAAAAACCCACCACCAACATTGCAACAAAGCTTACCATAAATCTTGTTGAAACCGGCCCGAAGCCTGTATCAAATGAAGGTGATGTTCTACTGGACTAACACCCTGCCATTATAAATCTTGTTGATTATGAATACTACAGCAGAAGCATCTGTGCTGTTTAAGCACAACTATGCATCAACCGCTCATGTGGTTGTTAACCAGGGGGGCTCCAGTTCGGGTAAAACATATGCTATTTT
>CBFGNU010000304.1:0-4663 GCA_965650195.1 uncultured Mucilaginibacter sp.
GCTACCCAATCCCCATATAATATCAGTCGAATCTATACCTATTACTTTCCTGTCGGGGAAGCATTTAGTCAGAATATCCAAAGCCTTATCATCATTATCGCAGCGATACGTAGGAACTACAACAGCGGCATTGCCTATGTAAAAATTAGCGTATGATGCAGGTAGCCGCATATCGTCGTAAATTACAGCATCAGGCATCGGTAATTCAATAACATTTAGCTGTTTCCCGTTAAGCAAACGCATGGTTTTAAGCGCTTGCAGGTTTTCCTGCAACAGGTGATAATTATCGTCGTTCTTGTTTTCCTCAACTACAGTCACAACGGTATCTTCGTTTACAAAGCGGGTAATATCATCAATGTGCCCATCGGTATCATCGCCTACAATGCCATCGCCCAGCCATAGTATTTGCTCGGCACCGTAGTAATTACGCAGGTATTCTTCTATTTGCTGCTGATTAAGGTGTGGGTTACGATTAGGATTAAGCAGGCAGGCAGTGGTGGTAAGTATTGTGCCTTTGCCATTAAAATCAACAGATCCACCTTCCATTACAATACCCGGATGATAAACAGGAAGATTAAAATGCTTAGCTATTTTGGTTGGGATAACATCGTCCAAGTCAAACGGCGGATATTTGCCGCCCCAGGCATTGTATCCCCAATCAACAATAACCTTTTGCTTTGTTGTGGGATTGATCAAAAAAGCAGGACCATGATCGCGGCACCATGCATCGTTACTTTCAAATTCAAAAAATTCAATTTTGCTCAGATCAGCACCCACCAGTTGTAATTGCTGCTTGGCAAAAGCGGCCATGTACTCATCCCTAACATTTATCCGCACCAATTCACCTTCTGACAAAGCCTTAATAAACTCGCAGTATTTGGGATAGATAGTTACGATCTTACCCGGCCATGATTCCTCCTTGTGCGGCCAGCTAAGCCAGGTGGCAGTATGTTTAGCCCATTCGGCGGGGAAATGATAACCGGCTAAAGCCGGATAGTCCATAGTCGATGGTCGATGGTCCATAGTTACAAAGAGTTTCTTAAAGCAGTTATCATTTTTGTTAAAACCTGATACTCCTCATAAAGTTTATGGAAGTCATTTTCTTCTATTATTTTTCTTTTTCGGCCAATAAAAAGGCAGGATACTACCTCTATACCAGATCTTAAAGCATAACCTAAAAAAGTTTTAAATACTGGGTTAGTTTGTCCAGTGCAGCCTTCGGCAATATTTAACACCACAGAATCGGCAGCCCGTTTTATCTGAGAACTTAAAACGTAAAGTTCATCTTTCGGAAATTTTTTAGTTAATTGGTCGATATCATCAGTTAAATCTAATGCCCGTTGCCATACCTGAAGACTCTCAAACTTAAAAGCCATTATATATGTTTTTACTATGGTCTATCGACTATGGTCCATGGACTTATTAATCTTCGTCCAGTAGACGCTTTGTAATTGGCTGATAGGATTCTATTCTACGATCACGTAAAAACGGCCAATGTGTACGGTAAAAATCGGTTTTACTTAAATCAAGCTCTTGTACCACTACTTCCTCATCATCAGTTGATGTTTGATGTATTAGCGCGCCAAACGGATTGGCAAAGAATGATCCTCCCCAAAATTTAACACCGGCTTCTTCGCCTACCCTATTCACACTCACAACATGTACGCCATTTGCAACCGCATGCGAGCGCTGTATAGTTTGCCAGGCGTTATATTGCTCAACATTGGTCGCCTCATCCTGCGTTGTGGCCCATCCTATTGCTGTTGGATAAAACAGTATTTCTGCACCCATTAAAGCAGTGATACGCGCCGCTTCGGGATACCACTGATCCCAACAAATCAATACACCAATGGTCGCAAATTTGGTTTTAAACACCTTATAACCTAGATCGCCCGGTGTAAAGTAGAACTTTTCGTAAAAACCGGGATCATCAGGAATATGCATTTTGCGGTACTTACCTAAATAAGCGCCGTCAGCATCTAATACCGCGGTTGTATTATGGTAAAGCCCTTGCGCACGTTTTTCAAACAACGATGCTATAATTACCACACCCAATTCAGCAGCAACTTTGGAAAGCTCATTAGTTGATGGGCCGGGAATAGCTTCAGCCAATTGAAAATTGTCATGATCCTCTACATCGCAAAAATACAGCGAAGTAAAAAGTTCCTGCAAGCAAACTATCTGCGCTCCTTTTTGGGCCGCTTCTCTCACCTTCACAATCGCCTTCTGCAAGTTCTGCTGCTTATCAGCAGTACAACTCATTTGCACAATGCCAACATTTACTTTACTCATGTCCCTTAAATTTCTGCAAAAATAGGTTTTTTTAAAGATTTGTTATATGGCGATTTACGATAAGTTAGTCAACGCTTTGTAACTATACAGCCTGTGTTTAACAGTATTTTAACACAGTGCTGACTCCGTATTTATTTATGTAATCAGTAAATCATTACCTTTGCGCCCAATGACAGAAATTGCAGAACCACCACAGCCGAAGACCTTACGCGGCCGACTTTGGAATATAACCAAAACTGTTTTAAAGATAGCAGTTACATCCGTTCTGCTGTATTTCGTTTTCAGGCATGTACCATTTGAAGATGTTAAATACAGGCTATTGCATGCTAATTACTGGTGGATGTTTGCTGCGATGGTATGTTTTTTCCTGTCTATAGTAGTTTCTTCGTGGAGGTTATCCAGCTTTTTTAAATCGATAGATTTATACCTTGATCCGCGTTTTAATTTCAGATTATATTTATTGGGCCTGTTCTATAACTTCCTGCTTCCTGGTGGTATAGGTGGCGATGGCTACAAAATATACATGCTTAACAAAAGCTATAAACTACCCGGCAAAAAAGTGTTTTGGGCCATTATGTTCGACAGGCTGAGTGGGCTGTGGGCAATAGGTTTAATAACAGTTGCACTTATCTTTCTTATACCACAAATAGATATTCACATCGGCATTCCGCTTGGGATATTTACGTTGGCTTCGTTGGTTTACTATTTTGTTGCTTATAAATTTTTCCGAGAGTATACCCGTTATTTTTTTGCCGGACACGCCAAAGCAGTTTTGGTGCAGACTTTACAGGTTTTGGCCATAGTCTTCATATTATTGGGACAAAGTTTCGATGGCAAGTTCTCCCCTTACTTATTATCATTCCTGATATCAGCACTTGCAACAATTATCCCGATAAGCGTTGGCGGTGCCGGTATACGCGAGACGGTGTTTACCCAACTTACCAAGGTTTTCCCGATGGATAAAAGCCTGGCGGTATTTTTGCCGGGTTCGTTTTATATAATATCATTGCTGGTGGCGCTTTTTGGTATTTACTACGTGTTACGTCCAAGCAGATTAGAAGATGGTTTGCCAAAGGATGAAGTAGTAATAGGGGAAAAGGAAGAAGATGCTACCGTCAACTAATTATTAATAAAATGAATGTTGTAATAACAGGTGCCAGCAGCGGCGTAGGATTCGAGGCTGTTATAGAATTGATTGCGACCGGCAAGCATAAGGTAATTGCGCTGGCCCGCTCGCAAGATAAACTGGAAAGACTGGCAGAAATTTCTTTAGGGTTAAACCCGGATGCTGTTGTCTACCCTATTGTATTTGACATTGTTCATGATGATTATACTGATCTGCAGCAATTTATCAACAGCAATTTTAATAATCGTGTTGATGTACTGATCAACAACGCGGGCGCTCTTGTAAATAAACCATTTACCGAACTATTGGAAACCGACGTTGTTGAAATGCTGCAAAGTAACTTTATAGGCCATGTGCGCATAATCCAAAGTTTGTATCAATTTATGCCGACGGGCTCGCACATTTTAAATATTGGCAGCATGGGTGGTTTTCAGGGGAGTTCCAAATTTGCGGGACTATCAGCATACTCTGCCAGCAAAGCTGCGCTACACACCCTCACCGAGTGCCTGGCACAGGAGTTTGCCGAAAAAGGCATAGCTGTTAATTGCCTTGCTCTAGGCTCGGCGCAAACAGAAATGCTGGAAAAAGCTTTTCCGGGCTACCAATCGCCGGTAATGGCGTTTGAAATGGGTAAATACATTGCCGATTTTGCTTTAACCGGCCATAAGTTTTTTAATGGCAAAGTATTGCCGGTGGCATTGAGTACGCCCTAAATAACAAAACCCGAACTTGTGTGTCCGGGCTTGGTAGTGTCTTTAAATCACTATTTCTCTAAATACAAGAAAATAGCAGCCATGTGGCTCGTACCTGGGCAAGCCAAAAGATAAACATCCATTTAATAATGGCCAGCTGGCCTTGACGGATATCTTCGATTAGATATCCAACTTCTTTACGAACGTCCTCTTCGGTAACTATCGTTTCAAATGCTCCAGCCATCTATTTTTTTAAGATCAGCATAATAACAGCAACAGTTGCACTGAACTGTCCTATCCAAAAAACAAACATCCATTTAACGGAATTGCTGATCTCTTTACTAAGGTCATATTTGACCTTGGCAAGATCATCTTTTGTTGCTAACGATTTTATAGTTGCTTCCACAGATCGTTCTGTTTTGTTATCGATATATTTAAACATGGCCTCGGTGGTGTCGTTACCCAACTTTTCGGATAACAGCTGGTACAGCCGGGCGGTCTCCTTTGCTTCTAAGTACATAACAAATATAAGTAATAATGTGATAAGGTTAGG
>CBFGNU010000305.1:0-4652 GCA_965650195.1 uncultured Mucilaginibacter sp.
AGCCGAAAACATCCAATGTATTAGCAAAACGCTGATTCTTAGCCATGCGGCCCTCAACATATTTTTGCTTATAATTTTCGGGCAATTGCTCGGCGCTAACCGGCGGTATGAACCTGCCAAAACACTTGGGCCAATCAGGGCAGCCCATTCCTGAGCCGGTGCTACGCACTACGCCGCCTGCAAGTATCAATACAAAAAGCAGTATAATGCTTAAAAGATTGATCCTTTGAAATCTATGCTTCGCGGTGGTTTTGTGCATTTATGTATCTTAAAAAGATAGGGTACCTGTTTATGGATATTACTCCTGTACAGATACCCTAACAAAATCAGATCAGTAAATTATTATTTTACTTCTTCGTTAGCTTTTTGTGTACTGGTCCATTTACTAAGCTCTTCTAAACCTGCAGGATTATCTTCAAAATCATGCGGAACGTTGGAACTCATGGTTTGCGACAAAGGAGTGGTTTGCATTATGTAATCCTCTTCGGCACCAGGCTTGCTGTAATCATATGGCCAGCGGTAAACCGAAGGAATCTCTCCATACCAGTTGCCGTGGAAATGCTCAATAGGAGCAGTCCATTCCAATGTATTGGCCTCCCAAGGGTTTTGGATAGTTCTTTTACCCCAGAATATAGAGTGAATAAAGTTGTAAAGGAATGCAACCTGTGCCAACGCAGATATAATAGCTGCCCAGGTAATAAACATATTAACTGATAACCAGCGTTGCATAGAAACAAACTCGGTAAATTGATAGTAACGGCGCGGTACACCATCAAGACCCATAAAGTGCATTGGAAAGAATACCAGGTAAGCACCTATAAAGGTTAACCAAAAGTGCAGGTAACCTAATTTGTCGTCCATCATGCGGCCGAACATTTTAGGGAACCAATGGTAAACACCGGCAAGCATACCAAATATAGCTGCCGAACCCATTACCAGGTGGAAGTGAGCTACCACGAAGTAAGTATCATGCAGGTTAATGTCCAAAGCAGCGTTACCCAGGAATATACCGGTTAAACCACCAGAGATAAAGAATGATACCATACCGATAGCGAACAACATAGCAGGTGTAAACCTGATGTTACCGCGCCATATAGTAGCCAGCCAGTTAAATGTTTTTACTGCTGATGGTACCGCGATGATCAAAGTAGTGATCATAAACACACCGCCCAGGAACGGATTCATACCCGTTACAAACATGTGGTGACCCCATACAATAAATGATAATACAGTAATACCGATCAATGAATAAACCATCGCGTGGTAACCAAAGATAGGTTTGCGTGAATTTACCGACATAACCTCTGATGAGATACCCATGGCCGGCATAATTACGATATATACTTCGGGGTGACCCAAGAACCAGAACAAGTGCTGGAACAAGATAGGGCTACCTCCTTCAAACGGCATTACTTGTCCGTTTACTACAATGTCTGATAAATAAAAGCTGGTACCAAAGCTACGGTCGAATATTAACAACACCACACCGGCTACCAATACAGGGAACGATAATACACCCAGGATAGCTGTTAAGAAGAACGCCCAGATAGTTAAAGGCATTTTCCAAAGATCCATACCTTTAGTACGCATGTTCAATACCGTACTTACATAGTTGATACCACCCATAAGTGACGATGCGATGAAACACACCATGCTTATCAGCCACAGCGTCATCCCCATGCCCGAACCTTTCATTGCGGTTGGCAATGCTGATAAAGGGGGATATATGGTCCATCCCGGACCGGCAGGACCTTTTTGGATGAAGAATGATGAAAGCATGATAACACAGGCAGTAAAGAAGAACCAGTAAGATAACATATTCATGAATGGCGAAGCCATATCGCGTGCACCTACCTGTAGTGGTATTAATAAGTTACTGAAAGTACCGCTCAAACCGGCAGTTAGCACGAAGAACACCATGATGGTACCGTGTATGGTAACCAATGAAAGGTAGAACTCCGAATCAAGGCGACCTTCAGGAGCAAAACGGCCCAATAACGTTTCCAATAAAGGAAATGCCTTATCGGGATAAGCTAACTGGATCCTGAATAATACTGATAGTATCATTGCAATGAAAGCCATAGTAATACCTGTAATAAGGAATTGCTTAGCGATCATTTTGTGATCCTGACTGAAAACATATTTTGTTAAAAAAGTGTCTTTATGGTGATGCTCGTGACCTTCTTCGTGATGTGCTACCCCGTGATCGTGAACTGCTAATGTTGACATATTCGCTAATTAATTGTTTAACGCTAACCTGTTTGTAGAAATATTATTTTTTTTAACCTCGGCTAATTTCAACTCCGTTCTTAAAGCCGGGGTTAAGTAAGGTTGTTGTTTGGCTAACCATTGGGTGTACTCTGCCTCGCTTACCACACGTACAACTTTTTGCATGTTATAGTGGCTGGCTCCGCATATTTTATTGCAATAAACCAGGTATTCAAACTTAGGATCCTCCGTTTTTTGGCGCATTTGCGCTGTAGTATACGTTGGCGTAAATTTGAAGAACGTTGGCAAGCCCGGTACCGCATTTAACTGTACTCTAAAGTGCGGCATATAAACGCTATGGATGATATCCTTAGAGCCTATGTTCAATCTTACTGATTTATTAACCGGAATAACCATCGTGTCAGCTTTCAAATCGTCAAAGCTGTTTTTGTCAGTATAATCAATACCCAGTTTGTTTGAACCACTAACCAATTTGTAATTCTTTTTACCTAACAAACCATCGGGACCCGGATAGCGCAGGTTCCACATAAATTGCTCACCTGTAATATCAACATTTATTGAAGCGGGCTGACCTTTAGCATCAGCGCTATTTGTTACTTCCTGCCAGGTAAAAAAGCCGAAGATCACCAATATTGTTAACACAATGGCAGGAAGAATTGTCCAAACCTTTTCAATAGTATTATTGTGAGGTAAAAAGTAGGCTCTGCGTTTTGATGAATGCCTGTATACAAATAAGAAAGTAAAAAGCAATATCTGGGTAATTACAAAAACTATAAAAGTAATTACAGTAGTTGTCCAGAACATGCTGTCTATTTTAACGCCATGTACAGAAGCAGCATCCGGTAATACCATCTGGCCTTGTACTGAAAACGACCAATAAGTTCCAATTCCGCCGGCTACCAGGAACACAATACAAATAACAGCCATAAGGTTGTTCCAGTTAAGGCCCGCTTTGCCTCGTATCTTCTGGCTTAGATCATATACCTTTAAAATTTTACCGACAATAGCTAAAGCTACACATGCCAGCAGAAAAAGCAGTACATAATAGCCTACGCTCAACCAGTCTACACCTGGTTTTTCCGCCGCTGCTGTCGCAGTACCTTGCGCCATCAACAGGTTGGTGCCGGTAAGCATCAACGCAGCAAACAGCGAAAGCATTTTTTTAGAATTTATTACTTTATTGAATCCCATTGTAATTGGTAGTTTGGTATTCTGTTTTTGTTGCAAAATTAACAATATAATTATATGTGATGATGTAAGCTCTCCTGTAGGAACGGGTGATTCTTTGGCGCCAATGCTTTGAATTTACTTAAAGCAGTAAAGAATAGGAATGCAAATAAACCTGCAAAACCTATAAATATACCCGGCTCAAGCCAACCAATAGCAGTGTACCATTCAGAAAAATGTTCAACAGTACCCGGCATTATCATTTGGAAATAGTCAAACCAGTGACCTACTATCAAAATAATGCAGGCAGCTTTTAATATACTGGTTGAGCGTTTTGAATCACGCGCCATCAGTACAAGCAACGGTGTTAAAAAGTTCACTACTATGCTTAACCAAAACCAAGGTTTAAAATCAGGCTCCCATCTTTTGTAGAAATAAGCAGTTTCCTCAGGAATGTTAGCGTACCAGGTTAACAGGAACTGTGCAAACCATAGGTAAGTCCAGAACACTGAGAAACCGAATATTAACTGACCCATGTTGTGCAGGTGATCTTGTGTTACCCATTGCAGGTAGCCTTGATTGCGTAGGTAGATAATGATCAATGTCATGGTAGCTAAACCGCTTACCCAAAGGGCAGCAAAGTTATACCAACCAAACATAGTTGAGAACCAATGCGCCTCTAATGACATGATTACGTCAAAAGCAAATACAGGTATAGTAAAACCAAATATTACAAGGAACACGCAAGCCAGTTTAAAGCTCTTATCGTAGTTCGACATGCCCGACAGTTCATCCTCGTTAGTTGAGTATTTTACAAACAGTCGGCTTAATAATATATAAGCTAACAAAAAGCCAATAACACGCGCTAAAAAGAAACCTAAGTTTAAGTAGCCTGATTTACCTGCTATAAGTGCATCATAATGCTCACCTGGCTCAGTAATACCGTGCTGTCCCCATATTTTATATAGGTAAGGCGCAACAACCTCGTGGCCTTCTTCGTTAACTATAGTGTGGGTAAACGTTAATCCGGCAATTATTATCACCACCAAAATAATGGCAGGTATAGGTAAAACTTTTATAAAAGCATGCGGAATGCGCAATATTGAAGCAGACCAGCCAGCCTGAGTTACATATTGTACCGCGCAAAAGAATGCACCGGCCAAACAAACGCATGTAACGTAATAGCCCATCAGTAATAAATTAGCGAAGGTACGCTCAACCTGTGCACTCTTGTTGCCGAAATCTGTGCACTCTTG
>CBFGNU010000306.1:0-4647 GCA_965650195.1 uncultured Mucilaginibacter sp.
ACATGCAATAGTTGTAAAACACTAAACAGCAAGCGTTTGCAAAAAAATACTGTTGCAAGTGTTGCAAGGTGTTGTATATATTTCTGCAACACCCCCGCGTTTTACGACAAATAAAAAAGGCCGCCATTGGCAGCCTTTCCATTTTATATTGCAGATAGGAATTCCTTATGCACCACCCCCCAAATCACCGCCATGCACACCCTCTTCGCGGAAAAGTTTAGCGCTTAGGTAGTCGTTATTCATGCGGCTGATGTTGGTCAGCGTAATTTCTTTAGGGCATTCTGCTTCGCAGGCGCCGGTATTGGTACAGTTACCAAATCCTTCTTCGTCCATTTGGGCAACCATGCCTTGCACACGGCTCCAGCGCTCAGGCTGACCTTGTGGTATCAAAGCAAACTGCGATACCTTAGCCGATACGAACAGCATAGCCGAAGCGTTTTTACAAGCCGCTACGCAAGCGCCGCAACCAATGCAGGTAGCAGAGTTAAAGGCCTCGTCGGCTATTACTTTAGGGATGGCTATCTCGTTAGCATCGGGCACGCCACCTGTGTTTACAGATACGTAGCCACCCGCTTGTTGTATACGGTCAAACGCTGAACGGTCAACAGCAAGGTCCTTAATAACCGGGAAAGCTGCCGCGCGCCATGGCTCAATGGTAATGGTTTCGCCATCATGGAAGCTGCGCATGTGCAGTTGGCAGGTAGTAATAGCGCGTTTTGGTCCGTGCGGACGGCCATTGATATAAAGCGAGCACATACCGCAAATACCCTCGCGGCAATCGTGATCAAAGTATATAGGGTCCTCGCCTTTTTTGCTTAAGCTTTCGTTCACCACGTCAAGCATCTCCAAAAATGACATATCAGGCGAAATGTTTTCGGCCTTGTAGGTTACCATTTTACCTGAACTGTTGGCGTTTGCCTGTCTCCACACTTTCAGGGTAAGATTCATATTTCCACTCATTGTTTCTTTATTTGAGTATCAAGTAGCTAGTATCAGGTATCAAGACTTTGCCGCTGATGTTGGCTACTTGTAATATTCTTTATTATTATGAAAAGTAAAATCTAGCTACTTGATAATAGCTACTTTATACTTCTTTTTATTTATAACTCCGTTGTGATGGCTGAACAGTTTCAAATATCAGTTCTTCCTTGTTCAATATCTCCGGTTGATTGTCGCCTGTATATTCCCATGCACCAACAAACAAGAAGTTCTCGTCATCACGTAATGCTTCGCCTTCTTCTGTTTGCGACTCCAGCCTAAAGTGGCCACCGCACGATTCGCGACGCATCAGCGCGTCATCAACCATCAGTTCGCCCAGTTCTAAAAAGTCGGCTACGCGGCCGGCTCTTTCTAAGGAATTGTTAACTTCTTCGTTAGCACCCATAACCAGGGCGTTCTTCCAGAAATCTGCGCGCAGCTCGCTGATGAGGCCTTTAGCTTTGGTTAAGCCTTCTTCTGTCCGCGCCATACCGCAATACTCCCACATAATGTGGCCCAAATCGCGGTGGTATTCGTTAACCGTTTTGGTGCCCTTAAGCGCCAGTAGTTTATTTATACGATCAACCACATCCTTTTTTGTTTGTGCAAAAGCAGGATGGCTGGCATCAACCGGTTTTGGACCAACGGTAGCCAGGTAATCGCCTAAAGTATATGGTATCACAAAGTATCCGTCGGCTAAGCCCTGCATCAAAGCAGAAGCACCTAATCGGTTAGCACCGTGATCAGAGAAATTACATTCGCCCAAAGCATATAAGCCAGGTACGGTAGTCATTAGGTTATAATCAACCCAAAGGCCGCCCATGGTATAGTGTACCGCAGGGTAAATACGCATTGGCTGGGTGTATGGGTCCTCGTTGGTGATCTGATAATACATATCAAACAAGTTGCCGTATTTGGCTGCTACTGCAGGCTGACCAAGGCGTTTTATCGCATCGGCAAAGTCAAGGAAAACTGCAATGCCCGAGCCACCCACGCCACGGTTATCGTCAACCATTTCCTTAGCGTTACGTGACGCCACGTCGCGAGGTACAAGGTTACCGAATGATGGGTATTTACGCTCCAGGAAGTAATCGCGGTCTTCTTCTTTAACGTCGACAGCTTTTAACTGTCCCTTGCGCATTTTCTCCGCCGTTTCAACAGTTTTTGGTGCCCAAACGCGTCCATCATTACGTAACGATTCAGACATCAACGTTAATTTGCTCTGATGATCGCCGGATACCGGAATACATGTTGGGTGAATTTGCGTATAGCAAGGGTTAGCAAACATAGCACCGCGTTTGTGAGCGCGCCATGCTGCGGTTACGTTTGAGCCGATTGCATTCGTCGACAGGTAAAACACGTTACCATAACCGCCTGTACACAATAATACGGCATGGCCGGTGTGTGTGTCAATTTCACCTGTGACTAAGTTACGGGTGATGATACCTTTTGCATGGCCATCAACAGTCACCACATCCAGCATCTCGCTGCGGGTATACATTTTAACCTTGCCTTTATGGATCTGGCGGTTAAGCGCCGAGTAGGCACCTAACAATAACTGTTGTCCGGTTTGGCCACGCGCGTAAAACGTACGCGATACTTGTGAACCACCGAATGAACGGTTATCCAGCAAGCCGCCATATTCGCGGGCAAAAGGCACGCCCTGTGCAACGCATTGGTCGATAATATTTACTGATACCTCGGCCAGACGGTGCACGTTACCTTCGCGGGCACGGTAGTCACCGCCTTTAATGGTATCATAAAATAAACGATATACGCTATCGCCGTCGTTCTGATAGTTTTTAGCTGCGTTTATACCGCCCTGCGCCGCAATAGAGTGCGCGCGACGGGGGCTATCCTGAAAGCAAAATGCCTTTACATTATAACCTAACTCGCCTAAAGTGGCAGCTGCCGAAGCACCGGCTAAACCTGTACCAACCACAATAACATCAAACTTGCGTTTGTTGGCGGGGTTAACCAGCTTTAAGTTAAATTTATGCTTGCTCCATTTTTCGGCCAATGGACCGGCAGGGATCTTCGCGTCTAACTTCATATTTTCTTTATTCTAATTCTCTATCTTAAACAATAACCTCTGTCTGCTATATTATCTGCAGAAAAAATAAATTACCGGCATCAGCGCGAAACCAATAGGTATAATAACCGCAAAGAACCACGTACCGATAAACTGTACCACAGGCGTATATTTTCTGTGCGTCCAGCCGAGGGTTTGGAAAGCGCTTTGAAAACCATGCAGGAGGTGAAATGATACGGCGATCATGGCCAATACATAAAATGCCACATACCACCATTGCTTAAAAGCTATTTCGACAGTTTTGTTAAGGTCCTTAGCCACCATTGTTTCTACAGTACCTTCGGTGTAAACCGCATACTCATAATCGCCCGGAGGAAGATCAACTGCCGATATTTGCTCACCGGTCTTTAGATCGGTTTTGTATTCTTTGTAAGTTACAGTTGAGTTGCCGGCAAAGTCGTGATAGTTAAACCAAAAGTCTTTCATGTGGATCACGATGAACAATAAAAGAACTGACCCCAACAATCCCATGTTTTTTGACGACCATGATGCCGGCGACTTTGTTTGTGAAGCATAAGCTACCGGGCGTGCTTTACGGTTTTTTACTGTTAAAACCAGCGCGTAAACTGAATGCACCAGTATTGACAGGTACAACAAATAAGATACTACCTTGATAGGTGGAAAATGCGTCATGAAATGGGCGTACGCATTAAATGCCTGTCCGTTATCGTGCTTAAACAACGATAGATTACCGCTAAGGTGTACAATAATAAACGTACACAAAAACAGGCCCGTTAGCGCCATGATTAGTTTTTTACCCAGCGATGAGTTTAGAGTTTGTTTAAATTCACTCATTATGTATTTACAAATTTTTTTGTCAAAAGTATTTATTAAATGCCGAAAGATAGAAATGCAATGGGGCTTTTACCCATGAAATGATTATTTAGAATCAATCTAAAAAAATGACGTGTTTTTGACCATTGAATATTTTTAAATCGACTTTAAAAAATGCTTTAGTTTAAATAAATTGCCCCGCTAAACTTTGTCTATATGCGCTATTTTTTATTCTTTTTGGCAGCCGCTTTTATACTGACCGGCTGCGGCAATAAAACCGTTGAATTTACGGGAACAGTTTTGAATGGTAGTACCGGCAAGGTGCTGATAAGTAATAACGCCAATGAAATTGTATATCAGGCCGAAATAGCGAATGGCAAGTTTTATATTAATAAACAGCCTTTGTCATCAGCAGGCTTTTATCACCTGGTATGTTTTGTAGGGGGTAATGCGTCTAAGAAAAATGAGATATACCTTGACCCCGGCGCATTCTATAATATTAAGTATGATGCTAAACACCCAGAGGTTTATCCTGATATTGTAAGCAAATCAAAAAATCAAACGGACTTGTCTGCCTACAATGACCTGCTAAAAGCAGCTAAAGCGTCGGCACGTGCTAAAGTGATGTCGTTTGATTCGCAAATGCGCAAGCTGGATGACGAGCTGCTGACGTTTGCAGAGCGCGACGACCGCTTGCAGCAACTACGTAATCAGCAGTTAGATGCAAATGTAGTTGATATGGTTGCCCTGTTTAACGATTTTATTAAGCAGCATCCTGATAACGAAATTACCCCGCACTTAAT
>CBFGNU010000307.1:0-4577 GCA_965650195.1 uncultured Mucilaginibacter sp.
ATTTCATTTAAGGATAGTAAAAAGAATCGTGGTAATAAAGGTGTCGGTGCTACATATATAGCATATGGATTTAATCATTTAGAGTTAGGCACTAAAGGAGAAGAATTTGACTTTACTGGTGAGATTAGAGATGGACGTAATTGGGTTGACGATTTCGAGGGAAAAGTTGCGCGTCCCAAAATTAAGAGAAAGCCCCTTAATAACGAATTGTTTGAAACCCTTGACAGTGGTACCTTATTTACATTAAGGTTTGGAGGAATTAGTACGAGACCTAAAAACTTATCATGGTATCAAGCGTCAACGGCAGAACAATGGAGATATTTGTTGCTTACAAAAACTCCATTAGGTTCCGTCAATTATCATTTTACACACGAACAAAAGATACATTTTCACTTAGAGGTAATAGATCAAAATGGCTTTAAAACTCAAATAAATGATTTTGCTTCGTATCAATATCCTCATATTTTAATTAATGCTAGTAAAAATTTAAGTGATATACGTGCAGAACAGGAAAAGTTATTATCCAGAGGTTCTGATGTATCTAAAATTTCAAAAAAATACAGTAATTTAAATGGTATTTATGATATATATACTCCCCAACAAATAAATAAACTTCCTACAAATCAAATCGACTCACATCATAAGGAGCTCATTGAGTTATATGATGTTCATGCTTATGGGTATTTTTGTTATTCTACGACTGTTTGGGATACATTAAATGATGATGTTGCCAAGTTGAGGAAAAACTTTCGTTTTTTAAAAGGTGGAATTCAGCTAGCTAACAATTCAATGGTACAAGGTGATCTGCTAGTTATCCCGTTAACACAAAATATAGGTTATCAAAACCAGACTCACGTAGTAATTCATTTTAAAAATGCAGATCCCGACTTGGGCAGAAAGGGATTCCAACCAGAGTTAAAAGAACTTGCAGAAGTCATAGCGGTTGGTATTGTAAATTCTCTAAAGGCGTGGCGCCATCTGCTAAAACAAGATAAAGGAAATAAGCCAGATATTGAGAGAGAAGCAAACTTATATGATTGGGTTAAACGAGAAGAAGAGTTTGAAAGAAATCATCCGCTTTCAATAACCAACCCTAATTTTTTCAATCCTATCAATGAAATTTCAATCTCATCTGAGCCCCAGACCGAACAAGATACGATTGTCTTATTTAGTCAATTGTTAGCTGGCGGTGTTATTAGAGGTATCAAATTATTGTCTACAAGTCAATACATGCAATACGACGGTCTATACAAATTTATTGTAGCGCATCCACTTGAGAATCATGTTTACGATGAATTTAAAAACCCATTAGGTATATTAGTGGAAAATTTTCGAGAAACTGTATCTAAACCTAGAGTATTAGAATATAAGTACTCTATGGACGCTTTGATACATGAATTTGAAAACCACGAAAAGCAAGAAAAGGATGTCAGTTTAGCAGTAGTATGGGATATTGGAGCAGAATGGAATCGAAACTATGAAGTGATGTCTTTACTAGATATTGAAAATTTACATCATAGGCAGTTTCACGGTATTACCCACACTTTCCATACACCAAGTGGCGGAAGGTTTGACGCAATTGTATTAAGAGAATTGATACAATATTTGAATGACCCTATCCAATCACAAATCGATCAAGCGGAAAAATATTCCAATGAATCCTTGTAAGTTACCGATGTAGAAAGTAGAGTTTATGAAATTATTAAACTAAGGATTGTGAGCATGGATTTTGACCAGGCAGTCAACGAACTCGTTAATCAAGCGGGGGTTCCTTATGGCTATATATTTGACTTTCGCGCCGCTGATAAAGCTTCTATTTTCGAACGATTTTATGATTTTTGCCAGACCAACCTGACAGGCCACACTACAGAAGCGGACATTCAGCCGGCTATGTTCTATTTTAATCCGAACCAAGGTATTAATGCACGTGCATATCAACAAAATGGATATTTTCTAATTGAATTCTATCTCGGATTATTTATTAAACTTTATAATCATTTGTATAACTACAATGAGGGTTTTGATACAGATCAGGTGCTTTATGAAAAATATATGCCTTTGGTACTGGAAGACGTCACGCCAGGTGTAATAATGTACCAGGTTGCCACTCAATTCGCATTTTATCATGAGCGTGCACACCTCATTCAGCGTTCATCGAAATTATCCCAGGGCATTGATGAAGAATACGTTCAAGGCCCAAATGTTGCCTATGATTTTGATCAGCACTTGCGTGAATTTGACGCGGATATGGACGGCGCTCAAATCATTTGCTGGCATATGATCGAATACTGGAAAAAATACCCTGCAGAGCAGCAAACACTTGGTACAATATCCAGCCTTTTGGCGCTAGCGGCCTCTGCGATCTTTACTTTTTTCGTTTACTTGGAAGGCCGGGATACACCAGTTTACTATGATGAAAAAAGTCACCCCCATCCACTAATCCGTATAACTTATGTAATTGATTTCTTTATGGGGGTAGCAGAGCGTAATCTTCCTAATATGGAATTGGATGCACGAGCTGTTCTTCGAGAGGCTTTTGATATTACTGAGCGTGTGGCGATTGCAAACAATCGACCAAATCCGGTTGAACGTTATGCCGCGGTTTTTGTGGCAGAGCACGACCGCATTACGAATTATATTCAGGTGTTGATAGACGAATCCAACAAAGTGCCAAATTTGGTTAAAAACAGGTTTAAATAAAATGTATAGATCCTCCGCTCTGCACTCGCAGTGGAACCCTCCCGTCCCCGCAGGGTCTCCTAAAAGGGACCCTGCGGAGCACGATGATTTCCCAGCGCAGGATTCGCCGCTGTAAACTTATGCTATAACTCTTTTACATACATCGCTTTCACATCGATGATGGTATGCCTGTCCTTTCCGTGGTCAAGCTGGATGCCTATGCTGCCGTCCAAAAAGCCGCCATCATGAATAATATCAATGGTTTTAACGCCATTGAGCCATGCTTGTATATGGTGACCTTTGGCTATGATGTAATAATGGTTCCAGTCGTTAGCCTTTACCAGTTTTGTCGCAAGCGAATCAGGATATTTTTGAACCATATCGGCGCGGCGCTCTTCCCAAAGCGAGCCCCAGTAGCCTTTGCCCATGTCTATCTGGTAACCGGGCACATTATCGAAACTGGTGGGATGTAACCGGATACAAACGCCCGAGTTGGCACCTTCGTTACCCGTCATCTTAATCAGCACGTTAAGTTCAAAATCCTTATAGATTTTTTTGGTATAGCCAAAGTGATGCTGGTCCTGGCCATTGGTTTCGCCATGCAGAACGCCCTTGTTCAATTGCCAGTACTGGGTTTCGGCAACCCATAGGCTGGTATCAAGCAAGTTTACCCAGCCTTTACCGGCCGGTTTATTATTATGGAACTCGCCCGAAGTCGGCATGGTTGTTTTTAATGCTGCGTCTTTTTGTGCAAAAGCTACAGTGCTGAGGGTTGTTACAAACAGGCCTACCGCCAACAGTTTTGCAACAGCAGTTTTGGTTAATTTATACATGGCAGGTTTAAATTTTGGTTTATTCTTGGTAAAAGTAACTTTTTCAAGAATACCGATTTAATTTTTTTCGCGACACGCACCTGTGCCCTTATTGGTCTTCCGCGCCCGCCGTTGTTCAGCCTATAACCGGTGTTGTCACCGTACCATTAGGTGCATTGATCTATTCTGCCTGCTTAAATAACGAATTACGCTTATCAACCAGTGAAGAAAAGTCAATATTGAGCGAATTAATTTGCCGTTTTTGCTCATACATTTGGTTTAATTCGATCATAAACTTATCCATTTCTTTGACCACCGGATGTAGTTGGCGGGCGAAATGCATCAATTCTTCCTGATCAAGATCGCCTTCGTTGATCACGGTGGTAATGCCCAAAATAGTAGAAACCGGCCTGCGCATAACGTGCGAAATATCAAACAGGATCTGCTCTACAGAAGCAATGTAATCTACCAGGGCCGTTACATCTCGTGTTGCTCCATACCATATCACCTTGCCGCTGCTGTCCTTTTCTGAAACCGCCTGCATCCAACGCCACCGGATGGTATCTCTAACCACAATGCGGTATTGAAAGCTTATTAACCCGCCCGATTGATAGGCTTCTTTCATCTTTTCGTTGAAAAGCACCCTGTCGTCATCATGCAAAACTTCAAGAACTTTTTCCGCGTCGCCTTTAAGGCCGTCGGGGTCAGATGAATAGTTATATTCTTCTGTTCCCCGGTTAAGGAAAAGGATGTTAGGTTTGCCGCTTTCTTCTATCTCAAACATGTACGTATTACCCGGCACCTGGCTGGTGATTTTTTTGATCAGGCGGCTACTTTCTTTGATCGTTTCTTCTGCTTTAACGCGTTCCGTGATATCAGTATGGGTGCCAAGGCTAATGTTGGTTATGTTGCCATCCTTGTCATGCAGCCGCTGGGCGCGCGACCAGATCCATACCCACTCTCCGTTTTCATGCCGCATGCGGAAAGTGCTCTCATATAACTCTGTTGTGCCTTCTTTTAAAAATTTATCGAAAATATTTATCGCACGGTCGCGGTCATCAGGGTGGAGGCGGCCAACCCAGGTAA
>CBFGNU010000308.1:0-4558 GCA_965650195.1 uncultured Mucilaginibacter sp.
CGGGAAGGTATAACCCAGGTTAAGCGACCGTAGTCTTACAAATGATCCATCTTCTAAAAAGCGACTGTTCTCTTGCCTTGCGTAGTTAGCGTCGGTTAGGCGGGGAACATCTGTTATCTGGCCCGGTGTGGTCCAGCGATCTAGCTGCGTGGTAAGCAGCACACGGTTGGCATCTAGCGTACCACCCGTTTCACCCAGCATCCGGTTGTGGTTCCAGATTTTGTTGCCGAAAGAAAAAGTGAAGAATACGTTCAGGTCGACATTTTTGTAGCTGAAGCTATTGGTAAACCCACCGAAGAATTTTGGCCATATGCTGCCTAATATTTGCCTGTCGTCGGCGGTTATTTTGCCATCTTTGTTCAGATCGTCAAAGACAGCGTCGCCGGTTTTAGGGTCAACATAAAGTTGCTTGTACAACCAGTAAGAATATAGCGGTTTGCCTTGCTGTATACGGATCAGATCGCGGCCGGCAAAGGGAATATCGGCGTTTATTTTATCAACATTGTTGGTGTTCTGGCTAATATTAAACTCCGTTCTCCAGGTAAAATGATTGGTTTTAACGTTAAGCGATGTTATTGCCAGTTCAAAACCCTTATTGCTGATCTGCGCGAAGTTGTTAAAGTAGGTGTTATAGCCCGATATAGCCGGAAGCGGGATCTTTAACAGCAGATCGCTGGTTTTTTTGTTGTAATAATTCAGCTCAATGCCAAGGCGGTCGTCAAACAGACCAAGATCAATACCGGTGCTGAATTGCGTTGTGCGTTCCCATTTTAAGTTGGGATTAGCCAGTTGGTAAGGTGCCGTCCCCGGGTTTTCTGTACTGCCCGCGCCGTCGGCATATCCGTAGCCGCCGGTCCATAATCCTTGCGCTGCAAAATCATCAATACCTTCCTGGTTGCCCACGCTGCCATAACTTGCGCGCAGCTTAAGGTTGCTTATTGCTGTTATGTTTTTTACGAATTTTTCTTCGCTTAAGCGCCATGACACGCCTACACCGGGAAAATATCCCCATTTTTTAGCAAACTTTGACGAGCCATCTGCACGGGCTGTCAATTCCAGATAATACTTTTTGGCATAATCATAACCAACACGCCCGAAGTAAGATGATAGCGCGCTGCGAGAACTGCTTTGATAAGCGGTTTGCAAAGCGGCATCTTTTATTTGTGTGTAAGAATCGTTAGGGAAATTAGTACCCGTTGCGCTAAGATTTTTAACATAAGTGCTTTGGATAGTGTTACCCACCAACACGTTAATACTGTGCTGGGCTATTTTGGTATTATAGGTAAGCGTTTGCTCATTAATAAGCGTAGCAAGTGATGTTATACTTTGCGTACCACGGCCACCGGCATTACCCAAAATGGTGTTCTTTTGCCAGTACTCACTTTCGTCGTAATTATTGTAGTCAACCGCAACGCTGCTGTGAAATTTTAGGTTCTTTAAAATGTCTACATCTACATAAGTATTGCCTATATAATGTAAGCTGGTCGACCATAAATTAACCCGGCTGGTAAGCGTGGCAATGTTGTCAAAGTTTACCCACTTAAGCGGCGTGCCTTTCTCGTCAAAAATTGGCAAGTAGGTGGGGATGTTAAGCGACGCCTGTAGCAAAGTTCCATTGCCACCATTAGCGGGACGGGCCTGGTCGCGGTAGCTTCTGCTTAATGTATTGCTTGTGCCTATACTAACATGGCTATTTATTTTATGATCAAGATTTATCTTTATGCTCTGGCGCTCAAAGCCCATCGGCTTCCATATAGATTCCTGTTTGGTATAACCCCCGCCGAGGTAAAACCTTGTTTTTTCTGATCCGCCGCTAAGCGCAATGTTGTAATCGCTTAAGTGGGCGGTACGGTTTAGGTAGCTCATCCTATCGTAAGTTGGCTGTTCGCCCGGTAAACCACGGCCTGCTACACCATTAATTATTACGTCGCGCGCTCTAAATGGCTCAGGTTTGCCCATGTTGCGGCTGTATTCGTTTACTAATAGTGCGTGTTCAGGGCCTGTGGTAGTTTTCCAAACCCTATCTGCCGGCGCATCAGCAAATCCGCCCGTAGCATTAAACTCTATTTTGGTGCGCTGTCCGTAACTTCCTTTCTTTGTGGTTACAATAACAACACCGTTAGCACCGCGCGAGCCGTAAATAGCAATTGCTGAAGCATCCTTCAAAATCTCAATGCTTTGAATATCCGCAGGATTAATATCCGCCATAGGAGAGGTTGACCTGTCTTGAGCTATGCCCTGCAATGATTTGCTGTTCACAAAAACGCCGTCGACCACAAATAAAGGACTGTTGCTGGCATTTATGGATGTAGCGCCGCGCACACGTATGTAGATATCCGATCCCGGAACGCCTATATTAGAGTTAATTTGGACACCGGCGGCTTTCCCCTGGATCTGGGCATCAAAGCCGGCTTCGGGGATAGTTCTGGTTGATGAAGGGTCGATCTTTGTTACCGCGCTTACTACGTCGCGGCGCTGCTGCGTGCCATACCCTACAACAACTACATCATTTAACTGGCTGGAAGACTCTTCCAACCCAATATCGATCGGATCGCCTGTTGCTACAATCTCTGTGGTTTTATAACTGATATAGGAAACCACCAGCGTATACGGGAACTTTTGCCCGGTAACAAAGCTGAATTTTCCGTCAGCGTCTGTTATAACCAAGTGGGTAGTGCCCTTTATGGCTACTGTAGCGCCGGGGAGCGTTTGCTTTGTTTTAATATCAAAAACCTTCCCGGTAAGTTTGGAGTTAATTATCGGAACAGTTTGTGCCGATACCATCAAGCTACGCAGTATTATTAAAAGAATTATAATTGTTAAAGCAATAACTTTAAAGGTGCGCGGGCTGAGCTGCTGCGCTTTTATGGCTACATGCACAGCCACATAATTTTGCCGGGACCGTTTATGGCGCGGCCCTGCAATATCATTTTTTTGCATACTTTTACGATGTTTAATTATAGTATCTGATCCCGGCGCAACCGTCAAATTGATAGCCTGTTTCAGGGTTTGATTATTCAGGGAGGGGCCTCGCGCACCTCCTTTTTTGTTTGTTATGTTTCGTGGGTATCTTTCAACAGCTTTTCTCCGCTACCATTACGCATTGCGCGTAAGTATTAATTCAAGATTCAATAAACGGATGATTTACCTAAAAGAAAACACAGACGTATTACCGGCAACAACAACACATGCAGGATAGATCATTGTAGCCAATAATCTTGCAGTTGTGTAAAATGTGGAGTAAAGGTGTTTTCATTTCTTGCAGTTGATTTGTGTTCGTCAGCAAATGTAAAAATAATATCTATTAATTCTATAGGAATTATATAATTTATTGTGCTTTTTTATTCTTTGCACGAGGAAGTCTTTATTTGTGCTCAAGCGTAAGTGATATTAGACCAAAATTGCGATGATTTAAAGTAAAAAAGCGGTTAACAACAAAGCCCGATATCAAATGGATTTCGGGCCTCGTTGTTAAGTAGCTAAATAGATATTATCAGGAATAAATGTTTGCTTTCAGCCATTTTACACTGCTTGCAGGTTCGTCTATTGATTTGGCCCCATCCTGCTCAATAAAGGTATGCTGTACACCGGATAACTTAGCGTTTTCAAAAATGCGTTTGAACCCTACTTTTCCCATTCCTACCGGGCACGGGCGGTTTGTTACAGGATCAATATCTTTGACGTGCCATAGCGGGAAACGGTTAGGATACTGTTTAAACATCTCTACCGGATCCATTCCTGCTTGTACTGCCCAGGCCAAATCTACTTCCATAAATACCTCGTTTTTGTTGGTTTGCCCCAAAATATAGTCATAAGCACTTACGCCATCTATTTTTACAAATTCCGACTGATGATTATGATAGGCAAACTTCATTCCGGCTTTCTTCGAAAGCTCGCCTGCTTTCGCAAATACCTCTGTGGTCTTTTTGATCTCATCCATATTTGACTCTGCCGAACTGGCACAAAGTACCCAACCACAACCCCCTTCGGCTGCTTCATCAACAATTTGTTGCAGATTATCTCTTAAGTTAACGCGTGTACTGCCTCCCATATTTGGGCGTGGTGCCGATGCCGGAGCTCCGGTAAGAGGCGCGCTCATCGTTCTTGGCAAACCAGCAGCATGATTACCCACCCATTTCATACCCAGGTCTTTTACCATAGCGCTAAACTCTTTCGCTTTATGGCCGTAGTACAAGCCTTCGGCGTTGCCGGTAGCTGTTTCTAATTCCTTTATACCTATGTCTGCTATTTGTTTCAATACGGTTTTTGTGTCTACATCTTTAGCATTTAACAGAAAATTTAGCGTATAGGTTTGTAAGCCGGGCGGCGGATATTTCCACGCAAAGTTAGCAAACAGGTTATTAGCCAAACCCAACTTAGGTAGCATCAGCGCTGATGCTGCAAGTGTTCCAGCCGATTTTATAAATATTCTTCTGCTATTCATCATATTATTGATTTTATTTATGTTAAATGGTTTGCTTACCGTTATTCTTAGTAACTAAATGCAATGCTAGTTAAGGTAAATAAAGGTTGTATAGGCGTTGCCGTGCTGTTTTTA
>CBFGNU010000309.1:0-4547 GCA_965650195.1 uncultured Mucilaginibacter sp.
TTTTACCAAAGGCCTGGTCATAAACAGGTACTTGCTTACATTACCGCCGGCGCCATGGAAAAATAAAACAGTGGCTTTTGCTTTGCCGTCCGGTTTTAAAAATACGCCGGTCACGTGAATTGTGTCGTCGGCTCTTAAGGCGAACTCTTCATACTTAACGCTATCTATCGGCACCATCGCTTTGTTCGGAAAATAAAACCTTTCGTCCATTTGGGCAAAAGCCGCCGCGCTGAACAGTACCGTAAATAATAGAGAATAAAGATATTTAGCCATTTCAGATCTGTTTTAAGGTATTATGTGCACTCCCCGAAAATTAATAAATTATCTGCAAAGAGGCAAACAGCTATAATGGAATGTTCATTGGCACAAAAATTCTAAATTATAGTTGCTTAACTAAAAATATAGTTTTATATTGGAGCAGCCAATTATAAACACTATAACAAATATGAGAGTCCTTATCCTTGCTTTACTTACAGCTTTTTTAATTAACAGCACCAATGCGCAAAAACTACCTGCTATTCAACAAACCAGTTTAAGGCCACCTGCTAGTATCAAAATTGATGGTAAGGCTGGTGAGTGGATCAACTTTGAAGCCAATAACCCCGCAACCGACCTATTATACTCTATAGCCAACGACGGCAAAAAGCTATATATTGTTGCGCAAACCAGTGCTCAAAGTACCATTACCCGCATAGTAAACGGCGGTATAAAACTGGTTATACAAAAAACAGGTGCCAAAAACGACGAAGGAGCACCTTTTATAAAATTCCCGTTTATGCAAAAGGGCGAAAGAGTTCCTATCTCGTTTAGCAAGCCACCTATAATGCTAAATGGTGAGATGATTATTTCAAAAAACACCGAAAAGCCTGTTTCTAAAGAAGAAGCTGTAAGATTCGTGGACTCTTTAATGATGGTAAATAACAAAGCCCTTACATCGCGTGTAAAATTTATCCGCACCGGGGGTTTTGCAGGGCTTGATGAACAATTACCCATTTATAACGAAAAAGGGATTGAGGCCGCATTAAGCTTTGATAATAAAAAAGCGTTAACCTATGAGTTAGCCATTGACCTGAACCTGTTGGGGCTGTCGGCTGCAAAAGCCGAAAAATTCTCCTATCACCTGATCGTAAACGGCGAGCCAAATAAATACGCTCCCCCCAGTATCAACATAAATCCGGCAAATCCTAATCTCAGTTCCGACGAATTCCGTGAACTTACGCAAAAGATACAGGCACTTACTGGGCCAGCAGGTGCCACTACCGACTTTTGGGGAGAATACACTTTAGCTAAATAAATTATGAAAACCTTAGCATTGATCTTTCTTGCGGCAATAGGCTTTAGTGCCCACGCTCAAAAGTTGCCTAACACCCAATCTGCAAGTTTAAAAGTTCCGGCAGATGTAAAAATTGACGGCAGAGCAATGGAGTGGGGCGACAAATTCCAGGCGTATAACAGCGCTACCGATGTATTTTACAGCATAGCTAACACCGGCACAAGTCTTTATTTTATTGTAAAAACCAATAGTTATGCTATAACCAATAAAGTTTTAAGAGGCGGAATTACCATAACGATTAATCCTGATCAGAAAAAAGCCGACAACGCAGCACCTGCAATCACTTTTCCGATGACTGAGCCCAAAGATCTGCGTGGCATTACACTAAGCATGCGCGAGGTGCTTGAAAATATGGATAGTAGCCAGGGTGAAAAATTATTAACCAACACTAATAAGCTTTTATCGAGCGATTTGCGACTTATAAGATCTACAGGGTTTAAAAATGTAACCGATACACTAATATCAGTTTATAACGAACATGGAATAAAAGCTGCCGGGGCATTGTCAAATAAAAACAGCATCACCTGCGAGTTTGAAATACCCATTGCTTTATTAAACCTTAAAGGAGATAAATTAAATTACAATATTAGACTTAACGGACCCAAGCTAAGGCCCGTTGTAGTACCCGTTTCTATACCTGAAGTTGAAAGAATAGTTACCCCTGTAAATGTTTTTAAGGGCGAAGGGGTGGTTAGCCGCGAAAATATGACGAGGCAACAGTCGGAAATGGTTGCCAGTACGTTAGCCACCGACTTATCGGGCGAATACACCTTAGCCAAATAATCATTATAATGAAAAAAACAGCATCGTTATTGATATCTCTTTTTGTGTTTGTAAATCTGCATGCCCAAAAATTGCCTAACATACAACAGGCCGGCGTAAGGGCGCCGGCCAACATTAAAATTGACGGCAGCTTAACTGAATGGAGTGAGCAGCTACAGGCGTATAACACTGTTGATGATCTGTTTTATACCGTAAGTAACGACGACAATAATTTGTACCTTACACTTGTAGCGCCGTACAAATTTGCCTGCAAAAAGATATTGATTGGCGGCGTAATGTTTTCGGTAAGTAAAATTGCCGATAAAAAAAGCAAAGACGATCCATCGAAAAAGGCTATTGATTTTGTGCTGCTTAAAAGCGATCAGCGGCGCGAACTTTCTGAGAATTTTGAGAAATACTTAAATAAAAAAACCAAAAATCCTGACTCAGTTTTAAAACTGATCAATAAAAAATTGGCGGCCATGCTTAAGACTTTCGATATTAACCGCGAAATAATACCGGTTTATAACGATCTGAACATAGTTGCTGCCGCGCGTTTCAATAAAAATCTGGACCTTGTGTATGAGTTGAGCGTCCCGCTGTCTTATATAGGTATTAATAAGGATTATGCAGCGCCCTTTAGTTATAATATTTGCCTTAGCGCTGCTGATGCTGCGGTAAGAGTAATGAGGTGGAAGTACTCGCCGGAGCATCCTAATCCTCCACCGCCACCCTCGTTTCCGCCAGGTACGGTGCTGCCACCGCCTAACCCGCTTTATACATCCACTGATTTTTGGGCCAACTATACTTTAGTTAAATAACCATGAGAATATTACTATTGATCTTTCTTTCGGCAGCATGCATTAGCGCCGACGCTCAAAAATTGCCCAATGTACAATCCGTCGGTAAACTACTGCCCGAAAACGCCAAAATTGACGGAAAATTAACCGAATGGCAGGATGTATTACAGGCGTATAATAAGACTACCCGAATTGAATATACTTTAGCCGACAATGCCGGGCAATTTTACCTGGCCGTCAGATCAAAAGATGTAGCAAGTACAGCAAAAATCCTGGCAGGCGGAATAACCCTGAATATCAATATCCCCGGTGTAAAACAAGCTAATGCGCCATCTATAACCGTACCTGTTACCAATTCGGGCTATGCATTAACGCCATCCGGAGATGTGAAAGCAAATTTTTCTGTTTTAACAGATTCTTTAAAAATTGTGGCTGCAATTAAACAGTTCAAGTTTATAAAGGCACTTAATTTTAAAGGATTACAAGACACTTTACTCTCAATTTATAACGAGCAGGGCATACAAAGCAAAATGACTTACGATAATGGAACATTTGTGTGCGAGATTTTGATCCCGAAACAATTTATTGGTCTGGCAGGCCTTTCCAAATCATTTACCTATCAGATAAAATTAAATGGCGTTCCGTCGCCCCCGATAGCGGGTGGCCCGCCACCGGCGCCTTTGACCGCTCCGCCTAATTGGCTACCTTCTGATCCCCGCCATATCAATTTAGAAGTACGTACTCCCACGTATTTGCGCGGCGAATACACTTTAGCTAAATAAATTATGAAAATACTAACATTCATCTTTCTCACGGTAATGTGTATTAGGGCTTACGCTCAAAAACTGCCCGTTACTCAACAAATAAGTTTGCGCGCGCCGGTAAATATTAAGGTTGATGGCAAAGCAAATGAATGGGGAAAAATGCAAGCCTATAACACTGCTACCGAATGTTATTATACAATGACTAATGATGATAAAAAGCTCTACTTAATTGTACAGGCAAGCGGTGGGGTGATGACAAACATCACAAACGGGGGAATTAAACTGGTGATACAAAAAAAGGGAGGTAAAAACGATGCCGGAGCGCCATTCATTAAATTTCCGTACCTGGAAAAGGGAAAGATGGTATTGATAAACCCTAAAGACTTTGCCGGCGCTACAGACACTATCGTAATGACTTATAACAAACAGTTGGCAAAAAGCGCTAAATGGATATATACAAGGAGACTTAACGGCGTGGATAGCCTGCTGTCGGTTTACAACGACCGCGGTGTAGCTGCCGCAGGCAACTTTGATAATAACATGAAATATACTATGGAGATGTCTGTTGATCTTGCGCTGCTTGGCTTGTCTGTTGAAAACCATTCAGGGTTTTCCTATCACATTATTGTTAATGGCGAGCCTAACAGGTATATGCCTGCAAGCGTAGTGAGCTATATGAAAAAAGTTACGTTTAGCGGTGTCAGCGATTTAACAGAGCTACAAATACAACAGAATCTGGAAAGATTTGACAATTACAGCAACAAAATGGCGGCTTCTAGAGATTTTTTGGGCGAATACACTTTAGCTAATTAATTATGAGAGCAATAGCATTATTTTTTTTATCGGCAATAGGCTTTTATGCAAGCGCCCAAAAGCTGCCTAACACGC
>CBFGNU010000310.1:0-4543 GCA_965650195.1 uncultured Mucilaginibacter sp.
CGATATACCGGCAGTTCCATAATAAAGTAGCCGCGTTCGCGCGATTTCAGTATCATTTTAAACACCCAGGCAACTATTATTGCCGAGAGGAGGCTGAACACATACATAGCTGTCAAAGCCAGCCCTTGCATGTTAAAAATCCCCCATACCCTTTTATCAGGAACAACCAGCGCGATCAGCAAGGTGTAAACCGGCAGGCGTGCCGAACAGGCTACTAACGGTGTTACCATTATAGTTATCATCCTGTCCTTCCAGTTCTCGATGGTGCGGGTACTCATAATAGATGGTACGGCACAGGCAAAACCACCAATAAGCGGCACTACAGATTTGCCGTTCAACCCTACCTTGCGCATCAGTTTATCCATCATAAAAGTAACGCGAGCCATGTAGCCGGTATCTTCAAGGATTGATATAAACGCGAATAGAATGGCAATTTGGGGTATGAACACCAGTACACCACTCAGCCCGGCCACAACCCCGTCAACCAGTAAACTAGTTAGTGGGCCTGCAGGCAGCGCGTTATTCAAACTATCCTGTGCCCACATAAAAAAGCTTTCAATCAGGTCCATCGGGTACGATGCCCATGAGAATATAGCCTGAAACATGAACAACAGTATGGCGAAGAATATAACAAAACCGAATACCTTATGGGTAAGTATTCTGTCTATCTTGTTGCTAAATGTCTCGTCGTGAGCAGTAGCAGGAGTTTTAACGGTATCATATAACAGCTCGTTAATAGCAGCATAACGGGCCAGAGTTTCCTCTCCTTGCGCTTTTTGCGAATGAAACCCATGCTTAAGTTCTAATTCTTCTATACGGCCGGACTGTTCAGGGGTAAGAAACTTTAAGGTCTCATGCTGATGCGCCAGTTGTAAAGCCAAATATGGGTTATCTATATTCAACTCACTGCTTATACTATCAACAAGTTGGGGCGCAATGCTTCTTACATCGATGCTGTTTTGCTGTAGGGCTATTTTGTTAGCAAATGATATAGCCTGCTTTAACTTATCTACGCCTTCTAACTTACGTGCTGAAATGGGAATAACGGGTACGCCCAATTGCGCGGCAAGCGCGTTAATATCAATAGTGATGCCCGCTTTATTAGCCATGTCCATCATGTTGAGGGCAATGATAACGGGGATCTTCAGATCGGCTACCTGGCTGTATAGTAACAGGTTTCGTTTTAGGTTGGTGGCATCCAATATAACCACAACCAGATCAGGCACCAGCGGGTTGGACCGATCAGCTAAAACAGAAAATACAATGGATTCGTCCTGACTTTTGGGATAGAGACTGTAAGTGCCGGGAAGGTCTACAATTTCGGCGGTACGGCCGTCAGGCAATTGGGTATAGCCTACTTTTTTGTCGACAGTAACACCGGGGAAATTACCTATTTTTTGATTTAAGCCGGTTAATACGTTAAAAAGAGTGGATTTGCCCGTGTTAGGATTTCCAACAAGTGCAATACGTATATCGGCTTTCAATTAGTTCTTATGTAATATAATAGTCGAAGCCTCAAATTTGCGTAGGCTAAGCTGGTATCCGGATACACGGATAGCTATAGGATCGCCAAGCGGAGCAATGCGGTCAACCCTGATCTCTTCGCCGGGCAGACAACCCATTTCCATTAACTTTACAGACATTTCCATATCAGTAAACTCTTTTACTATACCTTTTTGTCCTACTTCAAGTTGCGATAGCTTCATAATTCGAATTAACAGTGTTCAAAAATAAAGCTTATTTAAATCAAATCCAAATAAGAATAGGGTTGGTATTAAAAAAAAGCAGTATTGTGACGAATGTCATAAAAATATCACTATGCGTAAAAAAAACATCATCCAGGACAACTAAATGAAACAATTTTACGTTTATAAAGATGTGGGTCCAAAACCCACATTGTGATAAGGTTTAGGTTGAAAGTCCCCAAGCAGCGAGTGTGCGGGGACTTTTATTTTTTAGGCCACAGGTGTTCCAAAAAATATAAAGCCTCAAATTGGAACAAAAAGCACTGACGGTATTAATCTCTTGATTTTTAACTCTTTATGTTTTTACCGTGAAACAGTTTGGAACACTTTGAAACTACTTATAAGTCAGTAAACTTAGCTGTAAATTTAAGTTAAATTATTGATTGTGAGACAATTGTGACGTAAATGGGTTTTGTGCTCTTGTTGGAACAGTTTGGAACGCTTTGGAACGGCATTTTTTCAGGCAAATTAACTGTAAATTTGATTTTAATAGTGACGCAATAGTCTATTTTCATTTTACTAAATCCTTACGTGCGGTATTTTAAATTTGAAAATACATTGATCTATATGTGTGCTCTGCCAAGCTTCCTGGTACTTATGGCATTTGTATGCAGCCCTGTTTTCGAAAAAAAGCAACTCTCATCTATTTCATCCGATACCTTAACCCAAAAGATAAAGATCAATTCTAAAGACGGGGCCGAAATGGTGTTTATTCCGGCAGGCGAGTTTATAATGGGCAGCGACTATGCCGATATTGAACGTACATGGAAAATGTTGAACTGGGATGCAGCGGAGAAATTATATACCCGTACCGAGCAGCCTTCTCATCGCGTGCGTGTTAACGGGTTCTGGATGTACCGCACGCTGGTTACAGTTACACAATACCGGGCATTTTGCAATGCTACCAACAGGGTGTTTCCCACGACACCATCATATGGCTGGAGCGATACTAACCCTATAGTAAATGTAAGCTGGTACGATGCGGAAAGTTATTGTAAATGGGCGGGAGGACGTTTGGCTTACGAAGCTGAATGGGAGTATGCGGCAAGGGCAGGCCACACCGGCGTTAACGGAAATACCCGCCAGGTTTTTGTTTGGGGTGATACCCTGCCTGTAAAAAAAGTCGGTAACCTGGCCGATGAAACCTTGCTCAGATCGGGTTATTATCAAAACCGTAATTTCCACACCTTTAAAAACTACACCGACGGCTTTGCTACAGCTTCGCCTGTAAACGCTTTTGAGCCGAACGGGTTTGGTGTTTATGACATGGCGGGTAATGTGTTGGAATGGTGCGCAGATTGGTACTCGGCAGATTATTATGCCAGATCTCCCTTAGACAATCCGCATGGCCCAAGACGCGGAGACCGGCGCGTACTTAGAGGCGGAGCATTTGATACCACCCCTACTATTACGCGGATAGCGCGCCGCCTGGGTAATTATCCGCAGATTAAAAATGAAGAAAAAGGTTTTCGGTGCGTGATCGAAGCAAAATAAAAAAAGGACTGTCCTTATTAAAGACAACCCTTTTTTTTACGGAAATCTTAAAAGGAATACTAGTACTGTTCTTCCAAATTAGCCGCCGCCGCCTCGTCTAAAAACCACTGCACTTCGCCGGTAATAGAATCAATTAATTGCGCGGGGTATTCTTCGACGTTTTCGTCTGCTTCTAGCGCGTTATAGACTGCTTCTGCTTTGTTTTCGCCATAAACTAAGAAGGCAATATTTTTCGCTTCGTTTATCAGCGGAGCGTTAAAGGTTATCCGGTAGATCTGCTTTTCAGGCAAGAAGTTAGCTTTAACGGCAGGCGTAACATCTGCCAGTACTTCGGTATGCGGGAACAATGAGGCAGTGTGGGTATCGTCACCAAGACCAAGTAGTACCAAATCAAAACTCATTTCATCATCAGCAAAAAATTCGGCTATCTGCTCGCTATATTTTTGTGCAGCCTCATTGGGTGTAAGTGTTGTGTCAACGGCGAAAATGTTATCAGCCTCAATAAAAAGAGGCGAAAACAATGCTTTTTTTGCCATCAGGTAATTGCTGTCAGCGTGGTCGCGTGGCACATTGCGCTCATCGCCAAAAAAGAAGTATGTTTTGGTCCAGTCTACCCTGTCAGCAAAGGTGGTTGATGCCAATAGCTCATAAAGCTTTTTAGGCGAGCTGCCACCTGAAAGCGCTACCGAAAAGCGGCCACCCGCGGCTATGGATTCGTTGGCTATCTGTACAAAGTATTCAGCAAGTGCGTAAAGCACTTCATCGGCTGTATTGAATATGTTGAGTTTCATTGCGTTTTATTTTGAGCGAGGGTGTCATCCTGAGCTTGTCGAAGAACGTGCGTAGAGGCCCGCCCGCATGGTTCGACAGGCTCACCATGACACCCTATTTATTTGTCATTGCGAGGTACGGAGCAATCGCGAACTTTGCATAGTCCGCTTGTCTTCGTGCGATTGCTTCGTTCCTCGCAATGACAAGTTATTCATTAATGCTTCGCTTTACCGCCGCCATTAACAGGCAGGGTAAACCAATGGTAACCATCGCGGGCAATTAATGCCTCTGCAATTTCAGGTCCCCACGAGTCTGACGAGTAATTAGGGAAATTGATGCTGGTTTTACCTTCCCAGGTTTTCAGTATGGGCATTATTAGTTCCCATGCTGCTTCCACCTGGTCGCCGCGCATAAACAGCGTCTGGTCGCCTGCCATGGTATCTAATAACAGTGTCTCGTAAGCTTCAGGAGCATCGTTGGTATAAGTTCCTTTATAATCAAACACCATGTCAACGGTGTTTAAAACCATGTCA
>CBFGNU010000311.1:0-4512 GCA_965650195.1 uncultured Mucilaginibacter sp.
AGTGCCCGTGTGCTGTGTCAATAGCTATAACATCGACACCTGCTTTTACTAAAGCATCCACCCTGTCCATTGTATCAGGTGTAACACCAACCGCCGCACCTACGCGTAAACGACCTAATTCATCTTTACACGCATTAGGGAAATTTTTGAATTTCTGTATATCTTTAAAAGTGATAAGTCCTATCAGTACTCCATTATCATCAACAACAGGGAGTTTTTCAATTTTGTAGTTCTGAAGTATTTCTTCCGCTTGGGTAAGTGTAGTTCCTTTAGGCGCGGTAATCAGGCTCTCTTTGGTCATTACATCCCGCACCGGGCGTTTCATATCCTTTTGAAAGCGCAGGTCGCGGTTGGTTACTATACCTTTTAGTGTCTTTTTATCATCAACTACCGGGATACCACCAATTTTATACTCCTTCATTATTTTGAACGCGTCGGCCACTATAGCGTTCTCGTTCAAGGTTACCGGGTCCTGGATCATACCGCTTTCTGAGCGTTTCACTTTACGCACTTCGTCAGCCTGGCGCTGTATGCTCATGTTTTTATGTAACATGCCTAAGCCGCCGGCCTGTGCAATAGCAATAGCCATCTGGGCCTCGGTTACGGTATCCATTGCAGCGGAAACCAAGGGAATGTTAAGCCTGATCTTTTTAGTTAAAAAAGAAGCTGTGTCAACTTCGCGCGGTAAAACTTCTGAATAAGCCGGGAGTAGTAAAACGTCGTCGTAGGTTAAACCTTCGGCAACAAATTTGGAGTTGTAAGACTGCATAGCAAACAATGATTTTGGAGATATTATTTGCCGGGCAAAGCTAATGATTATTTCGGATTTCGGATGTTCAATTTCGAATTTTGTTTTTTAATTACCTTTTGGTGGCATATTTATATTCGGATTCCGAGATTCATCAAACCCGAAATCGAAAATCCGAAATCCGATATCCTAATACTTTCCTACTATCACCTTATAAAAATCCTCAAAATTCAAATACTGCTTAGCCAGTTTTTGCAATTTATCAGCAGTAATAGTCTTTACCGTTTCGGCATAACGGTCATAATATTCATAACCCACGCCGGAGAAATAAACATTCTTGAACTTATCGGCATGAGAGAACACGTTTTCTAAACTACCTAACAGTGATCCCAACATATAATTTTGCACCAAGGATATTTCTTCCTGCGGGATGAGATCGCTTTTTAACAAGTTTACTTCCTTCTCAATTTCAGCAACAGCATCGCGACAAACATCAGCGCCAACTTCGGTAGCAATAAAGAACGCAGCGCAATGTTTTAACGAGCTCATGCCCGAGCCAATACCGTAGGTGTAACCTTTTTCCTCACGGATGTTGGTCATTAGGCGCGAACCAAAATAGCCGCCCAAAACCGTGTTCAGCACTTGCATAGCCGAAAAATCGGGATGGTCGCGTTTGATGAATGGCATACCAATGCGTATTGCCGATTGTAACGCGTCGGGTTTTTCAATAAAATAGAACTTTTCGGTGGCAGCCGAAACTTCCGGCTGAGTGGTAACAGCCGCATCAGTAGCATTTTCCCAATCACCTCCAAAAACCGAGGTAAGCTGCTGTAAAGTAGCATCATCTATCTTGCCGGCCACAATAAGCGCACAGTTGGCCGGCTGATACATTTGTTTAAAATGCGTCAACAGATCATCTCTGCGTAAAGTATTGTATTCTTCCGGCTCGGCAGCCATCCCGTATAAAGTATCCCCATATACCGCCTTATTAAACGCACGGCGCGCAACCACATCATTTTTTTGCAGGTTTACCTGCAGTTTCTGCTGCTGATTGCGGATATAAGTATCTAATTCTTTGTCAGGGAAAATAGAATCGGTCAATACATCTTTAACTATAGGCAAAACATCTTTAAGGTGTTTGTTCAGACTGTGCAATGTTACCTGCGAATGGTCAAATCCATACTCTGTTGAAAAGAAAGCACCGTAAAAATCTATTTTATCGGCCATCTCTGCAGCGGTTAAGCTGTTTGTTCCATCCGTAAGCATGGTGTTTACAGCCATGTTTAGCAGCGGTTTCACAAGATCAAACCTTAGGTTACCAAATATCCACTCTATACGCACCAACTCTTGATCACCGGAGTTGAAGCAAAACAAGTCGCAGCCGTTAGGTAATTTTGTATGCTCCGGCTTTATTAAATTTATATTTTCAATCGCCTTAAAATCAGGTGCGATACTTCTATTTAATGTTGTCATTGGTCAGTGGTTTATTCAGCTGTTTCAGCGTAGTAAATTAGTGTAGAAGAATTATCCTTTCTGAACAATTTATTGGCCTGTTCTTTTATCTGGGCCGCAGTAACTGCCAAAAATTTACTTGTTTCGCTATTCAAATCTTCGGCATCGCCTAACAACTCAAAATAAGCCAGGTTCATTGCTTTATCCAGTAATGACATTTCAGAGAACACCATGGTCGATTCCATTTTGTTCTTCACTTTGTCCAGTTCATCGGCAGGTACTTCTTCATTTTTTAATTTTTCAATCTCTTGCCATATTGCAGCTTCGGCATCTTCTACGGCTACACCCGTAAGCGGTTTGCCTTCAATTACAAACATGCCTTTATCCAAACTACCGGTAAGGTAGGCATGTATCTCGCTAAATAATTGCTGATCCTTAACCAATGCCTTGTACAAACGTGAAGATTTTCCACGCGACAAAATATCACCCAGCAACTCAACAGCATGAAATGCCTCATCCCTGCGGCCCGGCATCTGCAATGCTATATAAACATCGTTCAAAGGCACTTTAGCTGTAACATTATCCCGACGCTCCTCGTGCTGTTCGGGTTCCTGTACCAAATTACGGTTGTATTTTTCACCTGTTGGTATTGGCCCAAACCATTTTTCGGCCATCAGCTTAACATCTTGTGTTTTTATATTGCCACCCACTACCATTATAGCGTTTTGTGGGTTGTAGTGTTTTTTGAAGAAAGCCTTTACATCCTCCATGCTTGCCTCGGCAATATGCTCAATGGTTTTGCCTATCGTGTCCCAACGGTAAGAATGCTCCTTGTAAACCATTGGGCGCAGGCGCAGCCAAACATCGCCGTAAGGCTGATTTAGATAGCGTTGCTTAAATTCTTCTATCACCACGTTGCGCTGCACCTCAAGACTTTTCTCGCTAAAAGCAAGGCTAAGCATGCGGTCGCTTTCCAACCAGAACGCAGTTTCTAAATTAGTGGCAGGCAGGGTTATGTAGTAATTGGTAATATCATTACTGGTAAAGGCATTATTCTCGCCCCCTACTCTTTGCAAAGGCTCATCATAGTTGGGGACATTCACCGAGCCGCCGAACATTAAATGCTCAAACAAATGCGCAAAACCCGTACGTTCCGGATCCTCATCGCGCGAGCCAACATCATAAAGTATGTTCAGCACCGCCATGGGCGTTGTATTATCTTCGTGCACAATAACCCGCAGGCCGTTGCTCAGTGTAAATCGGTTGAATTTAACCATGTATCAATAAATATTATAATAGCAGTTGGCAAATGTATAATTTTAGATAATGCACCTAACCGTTTTTACTTAATTTTTAAATTAGCCTGTAATACTACCCAAAGAATGGACCAAACCGAACTGATAAAACAAATAACCAATAACATTGGCAAAGTGAAAGTGCTTGGCCTGAGCAAAATATTACACGAGAACCGCTTTAACCTGCGCGACCTGATAGCGGTTACCTTCCATCATGACAAAGATGTTGCTTTTAGGGCTACCTGGTTATTGGAGAATGTTTTTTTAGATAATCCGGAAGTTTATCTGCCCGAGTTAGAATATCTGTTAAGCGGTATTACAAGAGTAAAGCACCCCGGTCCGCAGCGGCATTATGCTAAAATAGTGATGCACATAACAGAGCCATCGGCACCGCAAATTATAAAAGATAAAGTACAGCAATTAGACATGGAACCCGTTGTTGAACAACTGTTTGAATGGATGATAACATCCAAAGTTAAAATTGCCGTAAAAGCTTTCGCCGCCGAAGCGTTGTTTAATATGAAAGACAGGTACCCTTGGGTAAAGGATGAACTTCCCCAACAACTTCAGTTTTTAATGCGCGATGGTACAGCTGCTATACAGGTTAAGGGAAAAAAGCTATTACAACAACTGGGCTAAATTAAATGGCGAAAGCAAGACAATATCGCGCCTTGTTTGCTGTAATTTTGCCTTTAATAAAGTTGAGGCGATGAAAAACGACATAGCAAGTCTGGATGATATAAAATTATTGGTTGACACCTTTTACGGAAAGGTGCAGAGTGATACACTAATAGGGCCTATTTTCAACAGCGTAATAAAAGATTGGCAGCCTCACCTGGCGAAAATGTATACATTCTGGCAAACTGTTTTGCTGCAGGAGCACACCTATTTTGGCAGCCCATTTCCGCCGCATGCTAAACTGCCCGTGAGTGCCGAGCATTTTGAGCGCTGGTTATCGCTTTGGAGAGCTACTGTTGATAGTTTTTTTGAAGGACCAAAAGCCGACGATGCTAAATG
>CBFGNU010000312.1:0-4511 GCA_965650195.1 uncultured Mucilaginibacter sp.
AGGATACCACTTTTATTTGCGGTACAGATCCAAATATAATTAACGGAGATTTTCCCGGCTTTTGGCCAACAGGATATCCTTTCATTCCGGGGCACGAGTGGTCTGGTGCTATTGTACAGACGGGCCCAAAATCGCTGAGCTTAGGTTGGAAAGAAGGCGACCGAGTTTGCGGCATCTCGCATTGCGGTTGCGGCTATTGCGCCAATTGTATGAAAGGCCGCTTTAACAACTGCTTAAATTACGGGCACGAAGAACGTGGCCACAGGCAATACGGCCATTACACGCCTGGTGCCTATGCGCAATACATGCGTACATCGGTAAAAAGCATTTATAAAGTTCCTGATTCAATGGATCTGGAATACGCTGCCTGTGTAGACCCGCTGAGCATCGCCTTGTATACTGTTAAACGTTCACGTTTACAGCCTGGCGATGATGTGCTGATATTGGGTACAGGTCCTCAAGGCTTAATGGCTATACTCTGCGCCAAGGCATTAGGTGCCGGCAGAATACTGGCAGTAGGCAGCGGAGAGCGTTTGAAAAAAGCGGAAGAACTCGGTGCTATCGGCATCAGCTATAAGGAAGGCGATGTATTAGCGCAAATAAAAGCATTAACCAATGGCTTAGGCGTTCCGGCTGTGTTGGAATGTGCAGGTACTTCGGACTCTATCCGTCTGGCTTGCCTGGCAGCATCAAAAGGTGGTGTGGTGTCTATGATCGGTATTCCGCATGATGACCCTGCCCTTCCTATAAAAAGAATTGTGTTGGATGAAGTGGAACTGATAGGCAACCGCGCCAACCCTAACACCGCGCAGGAAGCTATTGACCTGCTGGTAAACGGGCGTGTTGATCTTACCCCTTTAATGACGCATCGCTTCGCGCTGAAAGATTTTGCGACTGCGTTGGACGTTTTTGAAGGCAGAAAAGAAGGAGCCATAAAGGTAGCTACCAAACCAAACGGAATGTAATTTAATAGTATCGACCAAAAAATTAAATCAAACCAATATGAGTAACAAAGTAATGATTGTAAGCGGCGGAGCATCAGGATTGGGCCTGGCAGCTGCTGAAAAATTTGCCAGAAACGGATATGATATTGTTATCTGCGACATTAATGATGAAAAAGGCGCTATAGCCGTTGAGAAGATAAAAGCAATTGGTACCAATGCAATTTATTGCCATTGCGACATATCAAACAAAGAGGAAGTACAAAAAGCTGCCGAAGCGGCAAAACAACGCTTTGGTCGCGCCGATGTGTTGATCAACAACGCAGGTTTGGAAGTGCGCGGAAGCATTACCCAATGCAGCGAAGAAGACTGGACCCGCTTGTATGACATCAACCTTAAAGGCATGTATTATATGACCAATGCTTTCGCTCCAATGATGTTTGAGCAAGGCAAAGGTGCCATTGTAAATACCGGCTCTATATTGGGGTACCGTACCGTTGGCGAGCGTGCTGCTTATTCGTCGTCAAAAGGTGCAATTGATACCTTAACCCGCAGCATGGCGTTTGACCTTGCTGAAAAGAACATCCGCGTAAACTGCGTGGTGCCCGGTGCTATTGATACCCCCTTGTTAAGAGGTTCTATAAATGATTCGCCTGACCCTGCAGCTACCGAGCAGTTTTTGGGTTCAAAAAGTGTTTTTGGACGTATGGGTACTTCAGAAGAAGTGGCCAATGTAATGTATTTCCTGGCGTCAGACGAGGCATCGTTTGTAACCGGCGCTGCCTATTTTGTTGACGGCGGATGGTCTATCATGTAATCAAATTATTGAAATTTAAAACGTACTGTTTTGGTTTATTTAGAGGATAAAAAATCGTTGGTAAATAAAGGGATCACCCACCTGTTGCAGGTTAAAGATTCTGATATAAGATTACTGAACCTGTACCAGTGCCGGCACGCGGTTGATACTTCCATCCACATCGGTGGCGCATCTTCCGCAACCATACCCATGGTGAGCCTGTTTTACGGCGGTATAATTGATGTGAACGTAGAGCAGCCTACAGCTACTGATCAGGATATGTTTGTACTGAGCAAGGGTCATGCTGTTGCTACTTTGGCATCTATTTACTCAGATCTGGGTTATTTTGACAAGGCCGTATTAAAGAACTCACGTTCTGTTAAAAGCATACTCAACGGACACCCCGGACCTATTTTGCCGGGTGTGCACGTAGCCACCGGCCCAATGGGTCAGGGTATTGGCGTGGCGCAGGGCTTTGCCATTGCCGGCCAGCGTTCACCAGCTTTTGATGTATATACCGTAACCGGCGACGGCGAGCTGCAGGAAGGCCCCGTATGGGAAACCGTAATGTATGCAGGCGCCAAACGTTTGGAGAACCTTTGTGTAATGGTTGATAACAATGGCGGTCAGCTGGATATAACCAGTACGCTGCACTTTCCGCATAATAGCTTAAGCGGCACTTTCGCCAGTTTTGGCTGGAAGGTAATTAAAGTTGATGCTACCAAATACCACACTGTTTATGCTGCTTTGCAGGAGTTTAAATATGGAGAGCGCGATGGCAGGCCAACAGTCATTATCTGCAAAACAACGAAAGGTCATGGCGGGCTTTCTGATTACATGAACACCCATAAAGCGACCATTGCTACCGATATTTTAGACCAGGAAGATCAACTACAGATAAACCAACGCGCTGCACGAGAACTGGATTTCTTTAAGTTTTTCAACCAATTAAGCGGAGAAGAATTTACTGAGGTTAAGAACACCATCTTAAAGCATGCTCAGAACATCGGCCTTAAAATTGGTAAAGACAAAATTGAAAGTATAGATACTCCTGTTAAAACGCAAAAAGCACCGGTACGCGATAAAAAGATAAAATACGACGCAGCGCTGTTGCCTAAGCTGGAAAAAGGGAAACCTTATGCTGCCAATAAAGTAATTGAGCTGTCCATGAAGGCGTTTGCTAATGACGAGCGTGTATTTTCTGTTGATTCAGACCTTGCATCAACTAGCGGCTTGCAATCGGGCATTGGCTTTGTGGACAAGTACCGCGCACTGAATGCTGGTGTGGCAGAATCAAACATGATGCTGTTGGGTGAGGCATTTGCTATACTAGGCGGCAACGCCTGGGTAAGCACCTTCTGCCCTTTCTTCGACTGGAAAGTTATGCGCCGTATAGCTGTTGGTCACCAGGAACGTTTGGAAGTTATTGCCGAACCGGATGGCTGGTTAAGTGAAGGTCACGGTTTAGATTATACCATGGTTGCTACCGCAGCCGATCTGGAAACACAGTCCAACGGTGCTACGCACATGGGTAATGATGACGTAATGCTGTTTAACGAGGTTGCGCAGCTGAAGATCATCAACGTATCGTGCCCGCAGCAGTTGTTGGGTGTGTTAAAATGGATAATGGGGGGCAACAAAGGCATGATCTATATGCGTTTGCTGCGTGCGCCATCTAACGCTATTTACGATGCCGATTTCAGTTTTGAGTTTGGTAAAGCTTATAATGTTAAGTCGTCAGCCAATGCTGAGGCTACCATAGTTAGCTCCGGTCGCGGGGTGTATGAGGCATTGGATGCCGCGCAGAAATTAGAAGCAGAAGGCATAGTAGTTAACGTTGTCGACATGCCGTCTATAGATGCCGGTGCCATTGTTGAACTTTACCGATCTGGCAAGCCGGTTTTCATCGCAGAGCAAAATAATGGCTACTTATGGTCGCATTTCCGCAAGGTATTGTTTGAGCAGGAAAGCAGCATTAACACGCAACAGCTTATCGCTATAAACACTACTACCAAAGGCGGTTTACATTATATCCACTCGGGTACTTATGCGGAGTTAGCTGCACATTATAACCTGAACGGAGCGGCTTTAAGCCAAACCATCTTAAACACTTTAAAAACAGTTTAATACAACACTTATATGACCATTATAAACGAAGCCGACGTACCCGAAGTAGAGCACCCGGGTAGGTTTATGCGCTGGCTGGCCAGCGAAGATTCGCTTAAAGCCAACCATTTGTCTTGCTGTGTTATACGGGTAATGCCTGGTCAGGCAGTAAGGCCGGCGCATTCGCATCCGCAAAGCGAGGAACTGATCTACATTATAAAAGGCAATGGCAAGGTAATGATAGAAGGCGAAGTAGGCGAAGTGCGCGAAGGCTCTGCTATACTGTTTGAGCAAGGCAAAGTACATATGTTGAAGAATACCGGCGATATAGAAATGAAAGTGGTATGTTTCTTCGCCCCGGCTACCAATATTGACAATTACAAAATGTTTGAGGAAATAGAATTTCCTGAATAGACGGATTTTTCGGTTGTTTTTTTTATGAGCCTTTCTGAGCAATCGGGAGGGCTTTTTTGTGGTGTTTAGTGTTCCAAAAAATATAAAGGGTATAAAAGCTATTGACGGTACTAAGTTGCTGATTTATAGCACACATGTGTTTTACCGTGGAACACTTTGGAACATTTTTAGGCCGTTTTTTTGGGCTTTTTTAATGGGATTTGGAACAGTTTGGAACACTTTTGGACCTGACCCGTCCTAAAAAAAGTTTACAC
>CBFGNU010000313.1:0-4451 GCA_965650195.1 uncultured Mucilaginibacter sp.
GTACAAATTTTAACATTAGGTCAGTATTTACAACCAACACGCAATCATCACCCCGTTGTTGATTGGATCCATCCCGATCAATTTGCGTTTTATAAAGAAATTGGGTTAAGCAAAGGTTTCAGATATGTAGAAAGCGGACCATTGGTGCGCTCATCATATCACGCTGAAAAACACTTGTTTGAAATCTGATATTTCCTTTCTATATTCACCCCGTTGAGTAAAAAAAACAAAATATCCCTTTCAGAGGAAGAGCTGGTTTTGGCCTTGCAAAACCGCGAAAAAATTGCTGTTGAGGCATTGTACGATATGTACTCGGCTTCTCTATTTGGCGTTATTTCGCGTATAATTCCCGATACCCCTACAGCCGAAGATGTTTTACAAGAAACTTTTGTAAAAATATGGCACTCCTTTGCCGCATACAGCCCAGAGAAAGGCCGCCTTTTTACGTGGATGGTAAATATTGCGCGTAATCTGTCTATAGATAAACTGCGCTCTAAGGATTATAAAAATCAGAATAAAAACCAGGAGATAGAAAATAACGTAACTTTTATTGACGAACAACGCAATACGGTTTACAAACCTGAGCTGCTCGGAATAAAAGAAATGGTGCAAACATTAAAACCGGAACAGCAGGTAATACTTGATCTGGTTTATTTTAAAGGATACACCCATGTGGAGGCGGCAGAAGAATTAGGCATACCATTAGGCACCATAAAAACGCGCTTACGGATGGCCATTATTGAGCTGAGAAAGTACTTTAATTAACGCAGTTGGACGACATAAAAGCATATATTGAATCTGGAATACTTGAGTTGTATGCTTTGGGAGATGGAAGCCCCGAGGAACGCGCACAGGTAGAACAAATGTGTGCTGCTCATCCGGCGGTAAAGGGAGAGTTGCGCGACATAGAAAATGCCCTGGAGAAATATGCCCTGATAAATGCTGTGCAACCTGCTGAGAGTAACCAAAGTAAGATCTTTAACAGCGTGCTTACCAACTTCGCCGACGATAGCACATTCCGCTCAAAGTATACTGATACTGAAACCAAAATAGTTTCACTTCCTGAACGCAGTTCCGGCAATTTTTATAAGTACGCGTTCGCTGCCAGCATTACGCTGTTAGTTGGTAGCCTTGTAACTTTATATAGCATCTACAATAAATTACAGCAAAGCACACAACGGTTGATCGTGCTCAATTCGCAAAACACGAAGTTCAGCAAAACCATAAATTATATGGATGAAGAGCTTGATGTGTATAGAGATACTACCTTTAAATTACTCAAGCTAAAAGGCACGGCCAAAATGCCCTCCGCCCAAATGATGGTGGCCTGGAGCCCGGTTAAAAAGAAGGTAATGATAGACATGGCCGGTATGCAACTGCCGGGTAATGACCAGGCGCATCAGTACCAATTATGGGCCATTGTAAACGGCAAGCCTGTTGATTTAGGTGTTTTTGATAAAACCGCAGTAGCGTCTGCTGATATGAAAAACATGAAGTCGGTTGAAAACGCTGTAGCTTTCGCCGTAACCCTTGAACCGCGCGGCGGCAGCGTTAACCCTACTATGAGCGAAATGGTGGTTATCGGTCAGTTCTGATCTTCGGTTTTTTAATTAAAATTTCCTGATTTTATTTGTTTTCGATGAAAAATTGGCAAAAAAAACAATTTACTTGTCATTTAAGCGTTTCATAGCTTTGTGACAGGGTTAAAATATGCGCAAATTGTTAAAAATGATTGCTTTATAGCATTTTTTTAAAAAAAGTTACCCTTTACTGTAACGAAACGCATTTAAATACTGTCTTATGGATATACCAGTTAAGAGTATTAGTTCTTTATAAGATCAGTTAATATGTTTAGAAAAACGGATGTGTGATACTCGCATCCGTTTTTTTTATGCCAACAATTTTGCCATTGTTGCAGGCAACCTCGATGTTACCTGGGTGGGCAAAACAACGTTCGCCCGGTTGGGTAGGGCCAGTTCGTCGCCTGCCTTGCCGTGTAGGTAAACCCCTAATATGCAGGCATCTTCGGGCTTATACTTTTGAGCCAGAAGTGATGTTATAATACCTGTTAACACATCCCCCATACCGCCGGTAGCCATAGCCGGGTTACTTGTTGAATTGAAGTAAACTTTGCCGCCAGGAGTGATGATCAGCGTATAGTCGTTTTTCAAAACAATAGTTATATTCAGCTCAGCAGCTTTAACCCTTGCTGTTTGCATACGTTGCCACCAGTTGGTATGTTGGCCAAATAGCCTGTCAAATTCCTTCATATGCGGCGTTAAAACGCTTCCGGCGGGCAAGTTTTTCAAAAGCTCAGGGTTTTCAGCCAATAAATTAAGTCCGTCTGCATCTATAACCATGGGCTTTTTGAAATACGCAATTACATCTGTTAATAATTTAAGCGCGTCGTCTTTTTTACCCAGGCCGGGCCCAATACCTATCGCATTATATTTATCCCACTCTATTTGCAGTGATTTGTTTTCTTCACGAATAACAGCCATTATCTCGGGGTGTAAGCTGTTCAATGCAAACAATCCGCTTTGGGGGATACAGGCGGTTGTAAGCCCCGCGCCTGCAAACAAACAAGCCGAAGCGCTTAATAAGGCAGCACCCATGGTTTGCGATTCGCCTGCTATTATTAAAGCGTGCCCGAATGTTCCTTTATTGCTAAAATGCTTGCGGGGTTTGATAATGGCCCTTGCATCTTTCTCTTCAATAAACTGATAAGGGGAATTAAGCGACTTTATAAACTTTTCATCAAGGCCAATATTCACTACACGCCAGCAATCTATATGCGGTGCGGACTCGGGTAGGAGAAAATTGATCTTAGGCTGCTGAAAGGTGATAACCACGTCGGCTTTTATTACAGTTGCATCCGGCGGTATTTCTCCATCGGCAAAAAACCCTGTAGGGATATCTACTGCCACCACCGTAGCGGATAGTTTGTTAATGAACTTCGCCAACTTTTTATAATCGCCTTTTAATGGCTTGTTGAGGCCGCTGCCTAACAGGGCATCAATAATAACCGGTGCACTTTCATCAACAATGTCAGCTCCCGGCAAAAGCTCGGTAAAGGCAATTGCAGATTTTTGCAGCCGTTGCAAATTAGTATCAAAATCGGCCGTAGTTTTTTCTGAGTAACGAGCTATTTTAACGTTCAGATGAGTATACCCATGGTCAAATAAAATACGGGCAATGGCTAAGCCATCGCCACCATTGTTGCCAGTGCCACAGTAAACAGCTATGCCCTGTTTTTTATCCGGAAAATGATTTACAAACCAACCAACAAAAGCCTTAGACGCCCGCTCCATCAGATCAACAGAACTAACCGGCTCATTGGCTATGGTATAGGCGTCGGCCCGGCGGGTCTGTTCGGCAGTTAGTAAAGGCAGCATGATGGATTAATTTAATTTCGAACGCTTTTGTTTTTATCCAAATCTAACTCTTAACACAAAATTATTTCCGGTTAATTGCATGGTATAAAATTAGTAATATTACAGTACCGCAATCAGATGAAAAAATTATATTCCATTCTGTTTTTACTATGCTTTGGCTGCAGCAAGCCCGAACCGGTTAAAATAAAGGTAGATCTGGTAGCTAAAAGGAGCATACTAACCATTAGCGGGCTCGACTCGGTTATATTAAATGATATTGCCCGCGACAGTATCGCTAACTGGCCAAGCCTTTTCCCGGTTTTTCGCATGCCCGTTGACCCCGACATGAAAGATTTTCAGAATGAGCAACCGGGAAGCTATTGGGTAAACAAGGGAACCTTGTTTTTTAAGCCTGACACAGCATTCAAACCGCATCAACCTTACTTTTTACGCTATTATGACCATGCTGCCGGGAAGGATCCATGGGACTATATTAAAAATGATAACCACAAGGGAGCTGCTCCATATAAGGACCTTACTTTTACGCCCTAAGGGTATTGATTATCAAATTATAATTACTATATTTGCATCTAATAAAAAAAGAGGGGGCCGTTTGCCCCCTCTTTTTAGTTAACAATAATTTTTATTCGCGCATTTACTGCATACAGTTGATGCGGAATATTAGTGAGGCGGAATATGAATATTGAAAAAAGGGTTGCCGAACTTGTTGAAGAAAAAATAGCCGAGATTGAACGTCCCGACCTGTTTTTAGTAAGCGCAAAATTGTTACCTAGTGGTGTATTAATAATACTGGTTGACGGCGACAAGGGCATAGGGATAGCAGAATGCGTACAGATAAGTCGTTACGTTGGCTTTAAACTGGAAGAGGAGGACGTTATTAAGACGGCTTATAACCTGGAAGTTTCGTCGCCAGGTATTGATACACCGTTAACAATGCCGCGGCAATACACAAAAAATATAGGCCGCAATTTGGCCATCAAAATGGCAGATGGCAGTAAACGCGAAGGCAAGTTGAACGGCCTTACCGAAGATGCCATATTAGTAGAAGAACAAATA
>CBFGNU010000314.1:0-4435 GCA_965650195.1 uncultured Mucilaginibacter sp.
ATTGAGGGATTAATGTTGTTGTGTAAAGCAGACGTAACTACCAAAAACGAATACAAGGTTAAAAAGTACCGCAACAATTTTGAACTGGTTCAGCAAAAATTAAAAGATGTTGAAGAGCGCGATAGCATACGCAACTGGCAGCCACCTGTTACGGGCACAGATATTATGCAACTGTTTGGTATTAAAGAGGGCCGCGAAGTGGGAATTATTAAGAACCAGATACGCGAAGCGATACTGGAAGGCGAGATACCGAACAGTCGCGACGAAGCAATTGCATTTACAATAGCACGCGGACAAGAAATTGGCTTAAAAGTTGTGGAAGGCACAAACACGAACTAAAAACATTATTTTTGCAAAAAAACTCTACTATCTTATACAATGGCACTATACAGGTTCAGCGTAACTTTTGAGGATTATGACGACGTGTCGCGGGTGATCGATGTTAAATCAAACCAAACATTTGAAGATCTTCACCGGGCAATACACCAGTCGACAAAATATAATCCCGAGTTCCCCTCATCTTTTTATATAAGTAACGACCAATGGATAAAGGGCGAGGAAATAACCTATTTGCCTAATCAGCGCCGCATAGACCGCGGTATAGCGCTGATGGAAAAGGTAAAGCTGAGCAGCCGGATTGATGATCCGCACCAAAAATTTTACTACACTTTTAACTTCGACCGCCCTTTTGATTTTCATATTGAACTGATGAAGATCATCCTGGACGAAGACCCTAAGGTTACCTATCCTGCGGTTATAAAATCAACAGGTGAAGCGCCACGACAGTTTGTTACCGGTCCTGATGCTGCTATGGCAGCCGCAGCCGCCACAGATGCAGACGAGTTTGACTTTTTTAACGAAGTGGGCATGAACCCTGAAGACGCTGAAGATTTTACCGAAGTTGATGAAACCGGAGAAGAAGTAACGGCTGAACACGGAGATGAAGAGGAAGAAGACGAATTTGGCAGCGAGTTTGCTGACGACGAAGGCTTTGAAGACGACAGCAAATCGTCTCGCGATGATTATTAATTTTAGTTGATAGACCATAATCCATGGACCATAGACAAATCAGTAAAAAAACTATGGACTATTGACCATGGACCATGGACTATTAAAAACCCTGCTCGTTGTTGCCGGGCCTACGGCTTCAGGTAAGACGGCTGCGGCTATACGGTTGGCGGGGCATTTTAATTCGGCTATACTCTCTGCAGATTCAAGGCAATTTTATCGCGAAATGTCCATAGGCACGGCTAAGCCTGATGCTAAGGAACTGGCTGCGGCTAAGCATTACTTTATTGATTCGCACAGCGTTGAGCAGCTTTTTTCTGTAGGCGATTTTGAAAAGCAGGGCCTGGCCTTGTTGGATGAATTGTTTAAACAGCACGACATTGTAATATTAGTGGGTGGTTCCGGCCTGTACATTAAAGCTTTGTGTGAGGGCTTTGATGAAATTCCGCAAGCGGATGAAGGCGTGCGTGAGCAGTTAAATAATGAACTTGCCGAAAAAGGCTTACAGCCGCTACAGGAGGAACTTGAAAAGGTTGACCCTGCTTATTATACCGAAGTAGATATCAATAACCCACAACGCGTTATTCGCGCCTTAGAGGTCTATCGCAGTACGGGTCAACCTTTCTCCTCGTACCGGAAAGCAGTCAGCAATAAACGGCCTTTTAACTGCATTAAGATAGCACTTGATCTGCCCCGCGAAGTGTTGTATAACCGCATAAATACCCGTGTTGACATGATGGTAAAACAAGGTTTGATTGATGAAGTACGATCTTTACTACCCCACCGCCATTTAAATGCCTTAAACACCGTTGGCTACAGCGAGTTGTTTGATCATTTTGATGGGAAAACCGACCTAAATACCGCGATAGAATTAATAAAACAGAATACCCGCCGATTTGCAAAACGGCAGTTAACCTGGTTCAGAAAGGATAAGGATATATACTGGCTACCACCCGACGATATTACGGGCAAAAAAATAGAGGCGTTGATAACAACTCCTCTAAATGGCACAGCGGACTAAAATTTCTTTTAACCTGATAATTTCACCGGAGTCTTTGGATGCATTTTATCAAACTATCTCTCCAATACGGAATTTCTATACCAAATATTTCCTTTGCCTTGCTCTTATCCATAACGGAATAGTTCGGTCGTGTGGCGCGCGTGGGGTATTGGTCGGTACGAATAGGTATTGCTTTTACCTGTGTGTCTGATACATCAAATACCGCTCTGGCAAAATCAAACCATGATGTTACGCCTTCGTTGCTGTAATGATAAAGGCCATAACCTGTACTTTTCTGCTCAATAATATGAAGAATAAACCCAGCCAGATCAATAGCATAGGTCGGCGTACCCACCTGGTCGGCAATTATGCGTAATTCATCACGGTCTGCACCCAGCTTCAGCATGGTTTTTACAAAGTTATTGCCATACTCAGAATACAACCAGCCGGTGCGAATAATAAAATGCTTTTCTATTTGAGCGGCAGCTTTTTCACCGTCCAATTTAGTTTGGCCGTACACGCTTATAGGATGTGTCGGATCCGCTTCTGTAAGCGGCCGCGCCACATCACCTTTAAAAACAAAATCGGTGGAGACATGAATAAGAACAGTATTGTGTTTTGCGCACAGATCGGCAAGGTTTTTAACGCCTGCTACGTTTACTCGTTCTGCCAATTCGCTGTCATCTTCGGCTTTATCAACCGCTGTATAGGCGGCGCAATTAATGGCGTATGCAGGTTTTTGCGTTGCGAAAACTTTTTCAAGCGCTTCAACATCTAATATATTTGCTTCTGCTTCCTCCGGGAAATAAAACGCTTCTGAAGCTACACCTGCTATGCTTTTTATACAGCTACCCAATTGCCCCGAAGCACCAAATATTATCGTTTTACTCATCTTTTTTGAAGATCTTCTTGATAGTCTTATATATTACAGGGGGCGTAAGCTCGCGTATAACATCCTTTGCAGTAATAGGCTCGTGCTCCACATCGGCTTCTTTGCCGGCCCTACCCATAAACAATGTAGCGTGTGGATTTTCGCTTATTTCGCTTTTGGGCCTGCCATTAGTGTAATAATATAACGCAATTGATTTACGGCTTCTGTCCGGAGGACATGTAAGCGGATCGGGATGGCCGTGGTAAGAGAAATCGGTAGTTGAAAATATCGCTATCCTGTTAAATAGGGGTAATATTTTTTTGTGGGCGCGTGTCATTTTTTTATCCCAAAGTTCAAAATGTCCGCCATAGCTTTCTTCCCAATCTTTGTTTAAGTACACCAATAAATTTATGCGGCGATCAAGCTTCATAAAATCATGCTTATTAAAATCAGCGTGAACCTTTAATAGCCCGCCCGGTTTAATTTCGTGATAGCCACCACCGCTAAAATACGGATCGGGAATCAAGGTTTCCTTTATGCCCGTAAGTTCCTGTAAAAACTCAAGCACAGGCTGCGAGTTCAAATAGTGGACAAAGCCCTTGGTTACATCGCTAAAGTATTTTTCGCCTTTGGCCTCCAGCTTCTTCTCGTTAATGTTGTTGTAAACTTTAACGTCCTGTTTTTTTGAAAGATCAGGAAAATCAGCTAAAACCTGGCTCAGTATCTCTTCGTTAAAAAAATTGTCAATTACAATATTCGGAAAGGGCTCGGCATTCAGGTATTCGTTTTGCTTATCAATACCAAGCTGTTTAAGGTCCTTAATATCCGGGTTTAAATAGTTCATAGATTTATGCGTTTTTGACTCTGCAAGATAACTAAATAATCATATTTATGTTTGCATTGCCATGCTGTTTAGTATGTGATTGCTGCCAATTTGATTACGTATAAATTAAACTAAATTTGCTTCTTATAAAACCTGCATTATTTGAGATCAACCATAAATAATTACTACAGTAAGCTACGGGCAACTAACATACTGTCAAATTTTTTTAATTTGAGCAGTATACAGGTTTCCAATATATTACTGTTAGTTATTACCATCAGAATAGTAACCGGTCGTTATGGTTCCGACGGTATTGGCCTGGTTCTGTTCGCCTATCGTTTTGCTATGCTTGCGGGTACTGTGGTAAGTTACGGCACTACACAGTCGGGTGTTAGAGATACTGCTTACTACATTAACGAGCCAGCTACACTAAGCGTTATTATTTACAACGCGTTGGGCGTACGCGCCGTAATGTTTATGCTTTTTTGCCTTGCTTTATCTGCCTACTACTGGTTTGATCCTGACCATTACAACTACCTGTGGTTTGCTGTGCCTGTTGCGTTAGCCGAAGTTTTTAACCCGCTTTGCTTTTTTATTGGTATTGAAAAGGTTAAAATTTTTAATCGTTGTAATCTTATCGCAAATATTTTCGCTGTTATACTTATCTTCTTCTTTGTAAAAGGCACCAATAATGCCGTTTGGATTAATTTTGTTTTGGGCATGGCTAACGTGG
>CBFGNU010000315.1:0-4416 GCA_965650195.1 uncultured Mucilaginibacter sp.
AGACAACCATCCCCCTGAAATGGTAAGAACGGCTGTAATTGCATACACAACAGTGATTGGGAAAACTATCTCTGTTTTTGACATACCGTTGCTGGTAAGGTACGAAGGCATCCAAAACAGGTAGAACCAAAACACGGCGTCGGTTAAAAAGTTAGCCAGAAAGTATCCCCAGGTAGCTTTCTTTGTGAGCAGTTTAGGTATAGATACTTTCACTGCTTCTTCTGTTGTATTCGCCGTTTGGTCAGCAGTGATATAGGCAAGTTCTTCTTTGCTTACCCGGCTATTTTGCCGGGGTTTGCTGTATAAAAAATACCAGGCTACAACCCATATAAAACCCAATGCCCCCGTAACAACAAAGGCTGCTTGCCAGCTATAATTATTAGCTATCCAAAGCACCCCGGCAGGTGCTATTAAAGGCCCCACCGTACAGCCGCTTACCATAATGCCTGTAGCCAGCGAGCGCTCCTTTACCGGAAACCACTCTGCTATAGCCTTGTTTGATGCCGGGAAACTGCCGGCCTCTGCAAAACCTAAACCGGCCCTCGCAGCCATAAAGCCGCTTGTGGTTTTTACAAAGCCATTAAACACAGCGGCAAGGCTCCAGGTAAAAACTGCAATACCATACCCAATTTTGGCGCCAACCTTATCAATAAACCTGCCCGATAAAATAAAGCCTACCGCATACATCAGTTGGAACCAGAATACAATGTCGGCATAATCTTTCTCCGTCCATTTAAACTCTACTTCCAGCATTGGCTTTAACAGGCCGATGATCTGCCGGTCGATATAATTGATGGTAGTTGCCAGGAAGAGCAATCCCAGGATGGTGTATCGGTAATTTGTGCGCATTGATTGGGTAGGGTTAAAATTTGGTTTAATGTTTTTGATTCAATGCTTCCAGCTCAAAGCCGGCTATCTTTTTGTACCGTGCCGATATCGCGTCGAGCTCATCTTGCGAGATGATGTCATGCAAATTATCAAAGCCGTTCGGGGCTCTTTCTTCCACTATTTGCATTACTTCTTCGGGGCCCATCTTGCGGTTTTGCAATACAATGTTGGATGTGGCGGCGAGCCGGATCGCTTCGTATTCTTTTAAGGCTGTTGCAACGTCATCATTACGCTGCAGGCATTCGGCCAAACACTCCGCATCCAGTATGGCCTGCGAAGCTCCGTTAGAGCCGATGGGATACATGGGATGTGCCGAATCGCCCAGTAAAGTTATCCTGTCAAACGACCATCGCGGCAATGGGTCACGGTCTGACATCGGGAACTCATAAATAGCTTCGGCGTTATTGATCAAAGATGGAACATCCAGCCACGGAAATTCCCAGGACTGGAATTGCTTCAGCAGCTTCTCTTTATCGGCGCGGCGGTTCCAATCGCGCACCATAATGTTTTCATCTTCGCCTACTTGTAGGTCGGCTATCCAGTTGATAAGCTGATTGCCATTTTCATTAGGCTGTGTTATGGGGTAAGCCACAAACTTTTTACTGCGACTGCCCGCCATTATCATAGAAGAGCCGGAAAGAAAAGGTTTTGATATGGTGGTGCCCCTGTGCAGGATAATGCCCGAAAATTTAGGAATACCTTCAACCGGATAGAACTGTTTACGCACTACGGAGTGAATACCGTCGGCACCTATCAGGGCATCTGCTCCAGCGGTTACTTGCGTTTCTGTTTTTTTGTCGATGAAAGTGGCAGAAATACCTGCGCTTGTGTTCTCGCAGAACTGCAAATGGTGACCGGTAAAGATCCGGTCAGCACCAAGTACATCTTTTACCTTTTGGAACAAAAGCATTTGAAAGAAGCCGCGGTGCACAGAAAACTGCGGCCAATGATAACCGGCGAACATTCCTCTCGGTTCATCCCATATTTTTTGCCCGAATTTGTTGAAGTAGATCAGCTCTCGCGTAGCGACGGCTACATCGCTCATGGCTTCCTGTAAACCCAAATTAGTAAGCACACGCACGGCATGCGGCAGCAGATTTATACCTACGCCAAGCGGTTTTATTTCTGCAGTCGATTCATATACTGATACGTCAAAGCCCGCTTTATGCAAACTTAATGCAGCAGTTAATCCCCCGATGCCGCCACCGGCAATCACTATTTTCTTACGACTCATTTTGAAAAAATAGCGGCTTTACTTTATTGATTTTAGGTCTGCAGTGGCGCTCACGTAAGAGGAAGCATCTTCAACAGAGCCGCTTACGTATTTGGGATAGTTAGGGTAAGAACAAAGCAAATATCCTTTCACATTCTTATCCGTGCCGATGCGGCCTTTTTCATCTATAACCAGGGTCTTGGCAGGTGCCTGCTTTTTTTCTACCCATGCTACCAGTTGATCAATGTTATCGTCGCCATTTGGGCCGGCAATGTTCTTTACTTTTACAGGTTTGCCCTCGCCGTTAACAGAATAACCTTTGCCGCTTAAACCATGGCCGCCGTGCGGCACAACAAATAACCTGGCAAATTCATCCACTTTATTTCTGCCCATCTTATCAAGCAACGACTGATAATAATCCAACTGTGCTCCGTCTGAAGCCAAATTATCCATCAAACCAATGGTAACTATTATTTTTCCGCCTCGTTTATAAAATGCAGAAAGATCGGGGTTGGTTGCATCCAGCCATGTTGATATTTCCTGTCTGCGCTTTACATAAGGACCGTCCTCTACATAATCAAGCGAATTGGCTTTAATGTCCTTCATTAAAAATCCGGTAGCACCTAAAACTCCAAGGTGACTGAACATCGGTGCATTTTCGGCGGCGCCTTCCTGCCCTTTAAAACGGCTCCCGGCAATCATTCCAAAATCGGCCGGCGAAGTATTCGGCAACCACATCCCGAAGGATTTAACACCATTGGCTAAAGGTGTTTTCCAGGTGTACGGGCTGTACATAAATTCGAGCGTTTTTATTTGCCCATCGGTAAGTTTAGCGTTCGCCGTTGCATCCGCGGGGTTTGGATCTACTCCGTTCGGTGCCCTTAACGCTTTCCAGGGGTCTTTGGGTCCAATACCGTCTTTTACATTAAAGATGGCGCGCGCAGCCATATAATTGTTGATCATTCCGTCCGATATTCCATCAAGCGTATCGCTTTGTCTCATAAACTCTGCTGTAATGGCTTTTACTTTTGCAGGCGTAACCCAGTTTGTGGCAGGTTTTTCCTGTATGCGGGCAAGCACAGGGGCAAGCATAAGGGTTGTATTATTAACGATAGGCACATTGGCAATAATGCCGTTATAGTCGGCAGGGTAACGCTGTGCAACGGTAAGCGCTTCACGGCCTCCCTGTGATGTACCTACATAATAATTGTAGGTTGGTTTTTTACCATACACCCGTTCCATAATTACGATGGCTGCATCATGCGTTTTTTTCATTTGCATGTAGCCCAGGTTTTTTATGGCTTCGTCATTAAGCGCCCATTCATCGCCACCCGGCCCTGTTGCCAGGGGTTTGTTTGGCCCCATACCGCCGGCCTGGTGACCGCCATCGCTACCGTAAAGCGCGAAACCTTTACCAAGCGCAGAACCCCTTGCACTTACACCAAGCGTTCCGTTCATTCCACCTCCGCCTTGCTGCATACCTCTTAACGACCAGCTTGCAGGTAATATCACCCTGAAATTAATGGGCCATCCCTTAGGGTCAACCGGCATAATGGAACCCTCTATAATGCCGTGGGCAGGCGTTGTTGCCGTTGCATCAACCCAACGCGGCTCATACAGCACTACCGAGCCAACAGGCTCGCCGATCGTAGAAGCGGGAATAGAGCGCCCGGCTTTTTCAATATCAGCTTTGCTGATAACAATATTGCCTGTAGTTGCCTGCCCGAATACAGAGCCGCTTATTAATAAAAAAAATATTGCTTTAAGTATAATTATTGGCCTCATGATTAGGTGGTTTTGGACATACAAGGTACTAATGTGACGGATATTTACAAAGATTATTTTAGGACGGCTTAATCCTCTTTCTATGTTCAGCGACCATTAAGCAGGGAAATTAATCATTATCCCTTTTGCTTAAATGTTAACTTATTTATATTTGCTTCCCTCAACCTATTATAGGGTTGATGAAGCAACGGGATGTAGCGTAGCCCGGTATCGCGCCAGCATGGGGTGCTGGAGGTCGTGGGTTCGAATCCCGCCATCCCGACGAAAGCGATCCAATCGAATTAAAAACCCCTTAAATCGTATGATTTAAGGGGTTTTTCTTTTTATTTCATCGATTTGTAATAAGTTTTCACAGTTTACTATTCATTTTCTCGGCCATCCTGACTCCCAAATCCCAGGTTCCTTTAGTACCGAAGTGGATATGATCTTTTGGATAAGGCGTATGGGGATCATCCGCCCGTTGGCTCAGATCATCTGTTTTCACAACGAATGCCCTTTTTACGGATATTGACGTTTTCGAATTCTGATCA
>CBFGNU010000316.1:0-4388 GCA_965650195.1 uncultured Mucilaginibacter sp.
TTTTGGTTTCATTGATAGCCCGCGAATTTTGAAATATTTACTGCTGTTTTTTCTTTGTACACTCCCTTTTGTGCTCTTTGCACAAATGACAAGTGATCACCCTAAAAACAAAAATATTATTGACACCACCGATAAGACGGACATTATTGATATTGGCCGCGACCTGTTCAATATTCGTAGTAAACGTACGCCGGATACAGCGGGAAAAAAGATCTATTTCTCCATTTTGCCGGTTTCATCAGCAGATGCGGGACCGGACAGAATGCTGCTTACATCAACAACGGGTAGCTTTTATTTGGGTAGCCCTCAGACCACTTACATATCCAATGTTAATTTTACACCTTACTTAAACTTTAAGGGGCGTTACGGCTTACCCATCCGTTCTAACATCTGGCTAAAAAATAATATGTTTAATATTCAGGGGGATACCCGCCTGATGGTTTACCCGCAATACACCTGGGGCCTGGGCGGTGGCCAACCACAGGATCATAAGTTTTTAGTTGATTATAAATACATCCGCTTTTACCAAAGTATTGTTAAGCGGATAACATCCTACCTGTATGTGGGTGTTGGTTACAATCTGGATTATTATTTTGATGTAGACAGCGATAATGGCGCAAGTACAAGCTTTCAGCAGTTTACTAACTATCAATACGGTACCAAGGCTAATGAAAGCTCCTTTTCATCAGGCCCGAGTTTTAATGTTTTGTATGATAGCCGCAATAACTCCCTCAACCCTCTGCCGGGCTGGTACGGAAATTTCATCTACCGAGTAAACTACCGATCGTGGGGAAGTAGTAACAACTGGAACTCGCTTTATATTGATGTGCGCAAGTATCATTCGCTAAGCGATAACGGCACGAAGAATATGCTGGCTTTCTGGACTTATTATTGGACCAGCCTTACCCCTCTTACACCGTACCTCAACCTACCGGCTATCGGCATGGAACCGGGCCAGCGCTCGGGTCGTGGTATTGCCCAAAATCGCTACAGGGGTCAGGCTTTATGGTATTTAGAGGCAGAGTATCGTAAAGATTTAACCCAAAATGGCTTGTTTGGCTTCGTAGTTTTTGCTAACATTAATTCAGCCAGCGAGGTCAACTCGCGTGCATTTAAGCATTTTAATCCAGCTGCCGGCGCGGGTCTGCGAATAAAATATAATAAAAAATCTGACACTAACATTGGTCTTGATTATGGCGTAAGCCAAGGTCTCAGATCATTAATGCTTAGTGTGGGCGAGGCATTTTAATTGTTAGCGCGAAAAAGATCAGGCCAAAGGCAGGATAAAATAAAAAGCGGAACCTTTGTGTCCGCCGCTCTCAACGCCTATAAACCCTTTGTGCAGTTTTATAATTTCGGCAGACAGGTAAAGTCCTATACCAAAACCCGAAAAACCTTTTGTTTCAGGGTTATCAACCCGGTAAAAGCGCTCAAAAATATGTTGCTGATGTTTAACATCAATACCTATCCCCTCATCGCTTACCATAACTTTAACTGACGTGCCTTGCTGAACAGCGGCAACTTTAATTGTACTATGCTTTGGCGAATACTTTACAGCGTTGCTTATAAAATTAACCAGCACCTGACTCACTTTTTCGGCGTCGGCTTTTATCATTAAAGGTTCACCCTTGTTAAACATTATTGTATGAGCGGGTGCTATAGGCGAACTTTCGGCTACTACTTCTTCTATAATAGTATTAATGTCAAACCGACTAAGGTTTAGTTTCAATTTGCCCGCCTCAATTTTTGAAAGATCAAGGAAACCGTATATAAGTGAGGTCATTTTGTTCACCTGGTTCTCTGACTTTTGCAAAGAATCTACTAAAAACTCATCACCCTTTTTACGCGCCTTCATCATCAGCAATTGGATGTAAGCCTTAAGCGATGTAAGCGGTGTTTTCAATTCGTGACTGGCCATCGCAATAAAGTCGTTCTTGCGGATCTCATCCAGTTTATTTTCTGTAATATCCAAAACGGCTCCTATAAAACGGACAGGATGATCGGTCTCATCAAAAAACACTTTGCCTTTGGCCCTTATCCAACGCACTTTTTCATCCTCAAGGCCAACGGTTCTGTACTCAACATCATATTCACCGTTACTTGCTTTTTTATCCATTGACTGGGCAATAACCGCGGCAACCCGCTGGCGATCATCAGGATGCAGGCCAAGCGCAAAATCATGCTCAAAGCTTACAGGCTCGCTGTTATAAATACCAAATAGTTCACGGCAGCGTTTATCCCATTGCATCGTCCCTTTTACAAGGTCCAGATCAAAAGTGCCTAACTCGGCTGCTTGCGTAACCAGGCGCAGGTTTTCTTCGCTTGTTCTTAACTCATCAATAATTTCGCGTTGGGCAGTAACATCATTAATTGTACCCAACATACGCACAGCTTCGTGGCGGGTATTAAACATTACCTGCCCGGTTGTGCGTATCCAGTGTATGCTACCGTCTGCCCATACAATACGCGCCTCATAAAAATACCTTCCCGTTTGCAAAGCCAGCTCAAATGCTTTGCTTACAATGTATTGATCATCCGGATGTACGGTATCGCGCAATTCCTGGTGACTTACAGCAACATCAGTCGCTTTACCAAATATCTCCGCAATGCGCGGCGAGTAAATAATATCTCTGGTTTTAAGATCAAGGTCCCATGTTCCCAGGCCTGTTGATTCTGTAGCTAACCTAAGTCGTTGCTCCGCATCTTCTAACTTAAGCCGTGCCTCTACTTTTTCGGTAACATCTACAGCTATACCTATTATGCCAGTAACATGATTTTCCGCATCGTGCAAGGGTTCAAATATCAGATCGAAGTAGCAGGTTTTTGTTTTACCGTCTTTTTCTAATAACACAGGGGCATCATCGGCAATAAAGTGGGTTCCGCTCCTTACTACTTTTTCTAAAACCGCACGTAGTCCGGCAGCTTCAATCACTACTTCAAGAGCAGGTTTCCCTACCACCTCCTCGGGCGAGTAATGGTTCCACATTTGGCACATGGCGCTATTGGCGTACTCAATTATAAAATTATTGCGGCTTAAAAATGTAACTCCGACAGGAGCTTTCATAAACAGTTCGTTCATGCGGTCCTGCTGTATCTGCAAGTTTAACATACGGGCAGCCTGTTCATGCTTTAAAGTAAGTTGCGCGGTGATATTTACAGGAGTATGTATAATATATACCACATCGCCACTGTCATTCAGCAAAGGCGTATTAGTTGCCGACCAATAAGTAACCTCTGAATTAGCACCATTATGTAAATTAAGGGGATAAGCGGCAACTAATGAGATTTCCTTTGTTGCAATTGCTTTGTTAAAGCTTTCATTTAATATAACCGCAGCACTATTATTTTCAGAAAAAATATTAAAAAAATAAGCGCTGATAAAACCTGTTCTGGTTAATCCAAATGTTTTCAAGAAAGCATTACTCGCAGCCACAACGGTAAAATGCGGAAGATCTACTTCAACAATTACCGACGCGCCGGTAAGTTCAAATACTTTTAAAAACAGATTTTCCTGAAGATGGGTAGATGTATGTTTTTCTTGCACAAAACAAATTAAGCAAATTTGTAAAATTACATCAACATGTTTTTTTGTTATTTAATAATATAAGAAAAATAATTTACTTTTGTGCCTTATATATTACAAAATATTTTTATCCGACGCGTGGCTTTTCAGGGCCTTATACACTTGCATTTCTTTCGGGAATATTGAAAAATTACGGATGTCAAAACGAATATTGGTTTTAGATGACAATCAAGACATTCTGGATATTGTTCACGAAACATTATCCTATGAAAAGTTTGATGTCAAAAGCACGTCGGAAAGCATAGATGTTATTCCGCTTGTAGAACAATTTGAGCCCAACCTGGTGATATTAGATTACCGTGTATCGGGTACCAATGGCGGCGAACTTTGCCGGCAAATAAAAGCGCACCCTGATTTTAAACACGTACCGGTAATTATATTCTCTGCATATGTTAACCATGCCGATGAATTGTCTGCATATGGCTGCGATGCCATCATTAACAAACCTTTTGACCTTACCGAACTGGTTGAAAAAGTAAACCATCTTATAAAATAATTTAAAAAACACTCGTTTTTTAAAACAAATCAAACCCTTGCTATGTAATTGTAAATAAGCTTATATTAGCGTAAGTTTACACTATAAACGTGCTTTTTTAATCATCATATCATAGTTTAATGAAAATTTTTGTAGCCAGGCTGCCCTATCAGTATCAGGAAGCCCAAATTGCAGACTTGTTTGCCGCTTATGGAACGGTGAATTCTGTTTACCTTATTATGGACCGCGAAACCGGCAGAAGCAAGTGTTTTGCCTTTGTTGAAATGCCCGACAGCACCGAGGCTAACAACGCTATTGCCGAACTGAACG
>CBFGNU010000317.1:0-4362 GCA_965650195.1 uncultured Mucilaginibacter sp.
TTTTATAGGTAATCTTGATTATTAATAACGTTATACACCCAAATAATTATGGTAAGCGGCACAATTATTTGGGTGTATAATTATTCTCTTAAACCCTTTACACATCACATATCTGCACACATTTATTTAAGGTTACAAGCTGTCCTTTTTCTTTTGGAAGAAACTCCTGGGCAACAAACCCTTTATAGCCGGTATCTATAATTGCTTTCATAATTGCGGGATAATATAATTCCTGCGTGTCGTCAATTTCATGGCGTCCCGGTACTCCTCCTGTGTGATAGTGAGCAAAGTACTTGTTATATTTTTTGATTGTAGCTATAACGTCACCTTCGTCAATTTGCATATGATATATATCATATAGCAACTTAAAGTTTTCAGATCCTATCCGATTGCAGAGCTCAACGCCCCATTTTGTAGTATCGCACTGATAGTCCCTGTGATTAACCCGGCTGTTCAACAGTTCCATGACAAGTACCACTTTATGTTTCTCTGCAAGCGGAAGTAGCTGTTTTAAACCTTCTACACAGTTTTGCCAACCTTCTTCATCTGTCTTTCCGCGTTTGTTGCCGCTAAAGCATATCAGGTTGGTATAACCGGCCTCGGCAACCAACGGAATCATGTCGCTGTATCGTTTTATAAGCTCAGGATGAAACTTTTTATCATTGAAACCGTCTACTAAATTGAGCTCTGCACCCCAGCACATGGATGAATGTAAACCATATTTTTTTAGTGTTGGCCAATCTTTAGGTCCAACCAGATCAATACCTTTAAGGCCCATCTTTTTACCTTCCGCACAAAGTTTCTCTAAATCGATGTCGTCATAACACCACCTGCAAACGGAATGATTGATATTACCCTTTAACGGCAAAAATGCTGCGTCTGCGTCTGTTTTAGATAGGGGGGTCCCCAATAAATTGTTGGCTGAAAGTACAGCAGCTCCGGTAAGCATGTGTTTTATGGTTGATCTTCGGTTTAACTTCATCATAAATAGAATATTATAGGGCGTGCGCCTGGTTTCTAATTCGTTGAGCTAATGTAAAGAGATTTTGGTGTGTACGCAAACGTTTTCTTATCTATCATTACTTTTACAAAAAATGACCGTTTGCAGGCACAACAGGCTCTCGGATATTAAATAGAAAAACCCATATTTGCGTATCTAAATAAAAGCTTAACATATACCAAAACATTTTATGACACTGATAGCTGATAATTTTATAGGATTTAAAAACAGCGCTAAGGGCGAGAAAACTTTCCAGTCTTTTGCACCTGCGAAAAATGAATATCTGCCTGAGAAATTTACACAGGCTACCGAAGAGGAGTTTGAGGCGGCTATTGCTTTAGCTCAACAAGCATTCCCTGCATACCGTGAGTTATCTTACGAGAAACGTGCGCAGTTTCTTGACGCCATTGCCGACGAGATAATGGCTTTAGGCGATGCGCTGATTGAAAGATGTAGTGCCGAGTCTGGCTTACCAATTGCACGTATAACCGGCGAGCGTGGCAGAACCTGCGGACAGTTAAAATTATTCGCGCAATTGCTAAGAGATGGTTGGTGGTTAGATGCACGTGTTGATACTGCTCAGCCAGATCGTCAGCCATTGCCTAAATCAGATATCAGAAGAATGTTGATCCCTATAGGCCCTGTTGCCGTTTACGGAGCAAGTAACTTCCCGTTGGCATTCTCAACCGCTGGTGGCGATACCGCTTCGGCTTTAGCAGCCGGTTGCCCTGTTATTGTAAAATCGCACTCATCACACCCCGGTACAAACGCATTGGTAAGCTCTGCAATCGCTAAGGCGGCGCAAGCTACCGGTATGCCGGAAGGTGTTTTCTCATCAATATATTTGAATCACGAGCATTCAGTTAAATTAGTTCAGCATCCGGTTATTAAAGCTGTTGGATTTACCGGTTCGCGGCATGTGGGCATGACCCTGTTTAACGCAGCAGTTAGCCGCCCCGAGCCGATCCCTGTTTATGCGGAGATGAGCGCTATTAACCCTGTTGTGTTAATGGAGAACGCGCTGATCACTCAAAAAGAAAAAATTGCTAAAGCACTTTCTGGTTCTGTAACCATGGGAGTTGGTCAGTTTTGTACCAACCCTGGTTTAATTTTATTGGTTGACAGCCCTGCGGCTCAAGACTTCCTTGCATCATTTGCAGGCGAGTTTGTAAATACTGTGCCAGGGACCATGCTTAACAAAAACATCTGCAAAGCATACTCAGGTGGTATAGATGCACTTAAAGGTGCTGCTAACACCACTTTAATTGCCGAAGCTGCTACTGCCGCTAACGCTGATAAAGCAGAAGCACGCCCGTCAGCTTTCAGCACTACTGCTGCTGAATTTTTAACTAACAAAGCGTTATCTGAAGAAGTATTCGGCCCGGCTACATTATTTGTAGTTTGTAAAGATGCTGCTGAACTTGCACAAGTGCTTGAATCATTAGAAGGTCAGTTGACTGCTACTGTTCATGCTGCTGATGGTGATAAAGATGCTTTATTGCCTGTGGTTAGCATCATTACGCAAAAAGCGGGTCGTGTTATTTATGGCGGATACCCAACCGGTGTTGAGGTTTGTCATTCAATGGTACACGGCGGACCGTTCCCTTCAACCAGCAACGCTGCGTCTACTTCGGTAGGTACCGGTGCTATCCTTCGTTTCGTTCGCCCGGTTGCATTCCAGGATTTCCCGGATGATCTGCTTCCTGAGCCATTGAAAAAAGGTAATCCATTAAATATCCTTCGCCTGGTAGACGGCAACTGGACAAAAGACAAAGCATAAACGCGAAGCTTTTGTGCTTATAATATTAAAGCGGTATATCTAAATTTAGATATACCGCTTTTTTGTTGGCTGTGTGTTTACATTAATTCAACAATGTTTCATTATATTTGATGTATAAATCAACAACTCTGTTTATGTTAAGATCATTAAAAGCTTGCGGCACTTTGCTTGTACTTTGTGCTGCCTGGTGTAATTACAGTTTCGCGCAAATTCAGGCAACTCCGGCTACCATTCAGGTAAAACTTGATAAAGAGGTAGGAGCCATGTACCCGATGTGGGCCTGGTTTGGTTATGACGAACCGAACTATACCTACATGAAGGATGGTAAAAAACTGCTTAGCGAGCTGGCAGCTTTAAGCCCGGTGCCTGTATATGTACGGGCGCACAGCATGTTGGTTACTGGTGATGGCGTGGCCAAGCTTAAATGGGGTTCAACCAACGCTTATACAGAAGACGCTAACGGCAAACCAATTTATAACTGGAGACTGGTAGACAGTATTTTTGATACCTATGTAAAACGAGGTATGAAGCCTTTTGCGCAGATCGGTTTTATGCCCGAGGCGCTATCAACCAATCCCCAACCATATAAACATAACTGGACACCGGGCGGCAAAGAATCTATTTACACCGGCTGGGCCTATCCGCCGAAGGATTATAACAAGTGGGCCGAGTTGGTTTACCAGTGGGTTAAACACTCGGTTAGCCGTTACGGCAAAGCCGAGGTGGAAAGCTGGTACTGGGAACTTTGGAACGAGCCCAACATTGGTTACTGGAAGGGTACCCCCGAAGAGTTTTTTAAATTATACGATTATACAGCCGACGCCGTTAAACGCGCCCTGCCAACCGCCCGCATAGGCGGTGCTGACGTTGCCGGTACAGGAGGCAATGGTGGTACTAAATTTTTGACGGACTTTTTAACCCATTGCGTATCCGGAACCAACTATGTTACGGGCAAGGCGGGTACACCTATAGATCTGATATCGTTTCATGCCAAAGGCGCACCCACGTTGGTTAATGGCGTTGTCCGTATGAATGTGGGTACCCAAATGCGTGACATACAGAAAGGCTTTAATATAGTAGCATCTTTCCCTACGCTTAAGAATTTACCTATAATGATAGGCGAGTCTGATCCCGAAGGTTGCGCTGCTTGCGGTATGGTTACCAGTCCGCAGAACGCTTACCGTAATGGTACTATGTATCCAAGCTATACAGCGGCTTCGTTTGCCCGTAAATATGCCTTGGCCGACCAGATAGGCATTAACTTTAAAGGAGCTGTTACCTGGGCATTTGAGTTTGAGGATCAGCCATGGTTTTACGGTTTCCGGGATTTGGCTACCAATGGTGTAGATAAGCCTGTGCTTAATGTGTTCCGCATGTTTGGTAAGATGTCGGGCAAAAGGGTAGAGGTTGTTGGTAATCGCATGTACCCGCTCAGAACCTTTGTAGATTCAAGCGCACGTGGACAGCAAACTGATATCGGTGCCCTGGCTGCTAAAGATGCAAGAAAGGCTACAGTAATGATATGGAACTACCATGATATGGATATACAGGCGCCGCCTGAACCCGTCGCCGTATCATTAAC
>CBFGNU010000318.1:0-4360 GCA_965650195.1 uncultured Mucilaginibacter sp.
GGTTTCTTGGCATACCTTTTCCATCAATACCTGTCCCTCTGTATTGGTTATTCAGATACAAGTCGGTATTAAAAGGGGTTTGCGAATCTGTAGTACCGCCGTTAGCCGTATTGGCAACAGCTGCCGGGGCACCTTTTTTTGCACGTGGGTTTACTAAAATCTTTTTTTCCTGTAAAATAAACTCATTCGTACGATCTGTACGCCATTGGCAATATTCCTGAGCCTGTTCCCACGTTACACCAACAACAGGATAATCCTGAAATGCCGGGTGACGCAGATAATTATTTACATAAGGCTCATTGTATGCCAATGGGCTGCGCCAAACCAGTGTATCAGGCAGCGCATTGTAATAATATTCATTGTCAGTAGGGAAGGTCATCCTTATCCATGCAAGATAATCCAACCAATCCTGGTTAGAAACTTCCGCTTCGTCCATATAGAACGCAGGAATGGTTACCCTTCTGCGTACATTGTTATAATCAAAAGTAACATCCTGATCGGCACTGCCACCTAAAACAAACGTACCACCCTCAATAGCAACAAGGCCCGGGCCCGGAGCCGGGTGGGTTTGTCTGAATTTTTGGTAACCAAACTTTTTGTCGTTATAAGGAATACCCGTTTTTTCTGACCGTTGTTTACTACAGCTGCTCGCTAACATTGTAACACCCAACAGCACTAAAGCAGTACGAGTAAAAAGTAATTTCATATTTCTTACGTTATATATAGATATAGGGCACAAAATTAATAAATATATTATAGGGGTAAATTTAATTATTTTAAAGTAAAAAGCTAATCAAAAATTTTGCCACAACTTATTGACTTTTATATGCAGCGATTTTAACGCTATTTAAGCATAAGATGTTGCAAATGCTGTAATTAGAATAAAAAAAATCTTGTTAGGTGGGTAGCATTTAATTCCGTTATATTTATCCGTTTATTTAAATCTGCAGATCAATGAAGTTTTTTATAGGTGGGATAGCGGTTTTATACCTGCTTACGGCACTTCCCGCAAGTGCACAAACCAATACCGATGGCAGCGGTTACGGCGCAATTCCTACGGCGGTGCCTTTTTTAAATATCGCCCCTGATTCGCGCTCGGGCGCAATGGGCGAGGCGGGTGCAGCCATATCAGCTGATGCCAATTCAAATTTTTGGAACCCATCTAAACTCGCTTTTATCGACAACGACTTTGCCATCGCCGCTTCATATAGCCCCTGGTTGAGGCGTTTAGTACCCGATGTGAGTTTGTCATACCTTAGTTTTGCACACAAACTGGATGACCGGAATGTTATAGGCGCGTCAGTTAGATATTTTAATTTGGGTGCCATACAATTAGTAGATAATAACCAGCTTAACCAAGGCACTTACCGCCCCAACGAGTATTCGATAGATGCTTCGCTGGCCCGTAAGTTTGGCGATAACTTCTCATTGGGATTAACCATGCGTTTTATCCATTCAGATCTTTCAAACGCCTCGTTTTCTACCGGGGCCACGCAGGGTATCAAACCTGCAAACGCTTTTGCGGCCGATATATCCATGTTCTATAAAAAACCAATGGAACAGTTTGGTACCGATGGTATCTTCTCTTTCGGTGCAAACATATCTAACATAGGCACAAAGGTTAAATATGCTGAGGCCGGGCCATCCTACTTTTTGCCTACCAATTTAAAATTAGGCGTTGCAGATACCTGGAACATTGATGACTACAGCCAGCTTACCGCTACTGTTGATTTTAACAAACTACTGGTACCATCGCCGCCTTTGCGCGATGCTAATGGCTTTATTATTTCGGGTAAAGACCCGGATGTATCTGTTCCTGCCGGTATTTTCGGCTCATTTAGCGACGCACCGGGCGGTTTTAAAGAAGAGCTGAAGGAAGTAAGCATATCATCGGGTTTGGAGTACTGGTATAACCAGCAGTTTGCCTTAAGGGCCGGCTATTTCTACGAAAACCCATCAAAAGGTGGCAGGCAGTATCTTACGCTGGGTGTTGGCCTTAAGTACGATATTTATCGCTTTGATTTTTCGTACCTGGCTGCGAACCAAAAAAACAGCCCCCTTGCCAATACGCTCAGAATATCACTTGGAATTAACTTTGGCAGTACGAAGTAATTATGGGTAAAATACGTGTTGGTTTTGGTTTTGATGTACACCAGTTAAAAGACGAACATCCCTTTATTTTAGGCGGAGTTAAGCTGGAACATCACTCCGGAGCTTACGGCCACTCTGATGCTGATGTTTTGCTGCATGCCATTTGCGATGCCCTGTTAGGAGCTGCAAATCTGCGCGATATAGGCTTCCATTTCTCCAACACCGATAACCGCTGGAAAGGTATAAGCAGCCTGGTGTTGCTACAACACGTGCTTGAACTTTTAAAAGAAAAAGGCTGGGGCATAGGTAATATTGACGCCATGGTGTGCCTGGAGGCGCCTAAGATCAATCCGCATATCCCCCAGATGAAGAAAAACATAGCTGCCGCTGCAGGTATTGATGAAGACGATATTTCTATAAAAGCTACAACTAACGAAACCTTGGGCTTTATTGGAAGGCAAGAGGGCGTTGTTGCTTATGCTGTTTGTTTGATAGAAAAGGTATAACATCAATTCACTAATAGCGATGGGTTTCAAACCCATCGCTATTAGTGAATCAGGATAATTCAGAATCTTTGTTTCCCACCATTTCACCCTTAACATTTCCCGTCCTTTTCAAATCGCCCCAGGCATTTAACTCACCTTTTAATGCTCTGCGGATAGCCTTAAAAAGAATGTAATACATTAGCTGCCGCCATATAAATCGCTGCGGAATGATGTAAATCAATTTTCTATAATCCTCTTTCTCCATCCTGAAAGCTATTATGGAGACAATAAAATCTATCAAAACAAAAAGCCCGTAGTAGCCCAATATTTTTTCGGGCTTGTCGCTAAATAACCCTAATATCATCATCAGATCAGCCAAGGGCGAAAATAGCGGCAGAATTATCTGGAAGATGAGAATGTTAGGCATACCCACCATCCCAAAAGATTTGTATTTTTTGTTGAACAGGGCTTTGCGGTTTTTCCAAAAGCTTTGTATAACACCAAAACTCCATCTAAAACGCTGTTTTAACAGGCCGTTGAGTGTTTCGGGCGCTTCGGTATAGGCAATGGCTTCGGCGGCGTTGCGTACTATGTATCCGCATTTTAAAATGCGCATGGTAAGGTCGCAATCCTCGGCAAGTGTATCAGATGTAAAACCGCCTGCCTGTTCTATTGCCGACTTGCGAAAAGCACCAATAGCCCCCGGAATAACGGTAATGCTATTGATCAGATCGAACGCCCGGCGGTCCATGTTTTGGGCGGTAATATATTCAATAGCCTGCCACTTGGTTATAATGTTGTTTTCGTTACCCACTTTAACTGTACCTGCAACAGCACCTATCTCGTCATCAGTAAAATAGGTCATCAGGTGGTAAACCGCATCATTTTTTAACTGTGTATCCGCATCTATACAAACGGTAAAGTCGTATTTGGCCTGGCTTATACCAAGGTTCAGTGCCGATGCCTTACCGCCGTTAGGCTTGGTTAAAATGGTAACCAATGGATTATTTCCGTATTCTTTAGTGACTATATTGTATGTGTTATCTGTAGATCCGTCATCAATGAAAATTATTTCAAAAGCCGGGTAGTCGGTATTAAGCAGACTTTTTATTGTTTTAAGAGCGGTCACCTCCTCGTTATAGGCAGGTACTATAATGCTTACGGGCACTGGTTTGCCAACCTGTCGTTTCTTTTTATTCTCGGTGTGTTGCCGTAGCGCTAAAATGCCTATCAAGGCAATTCTGCCTATAGCCAAAAATATGGCGGAAAGAAAAACATAAAATAAAAACCAGTTCCCAAAGAAAAAGCCCATAACAACGGCATCATAAAAAGCGCCAATAACACCGCTGTCGGCATTATCCTCTATGGCCGGCATTAATTCGTCCTTTTTTTTGTCTAAAATATCGGCGATGGTGGTAAATTCATATCCCTTTTCTTTGTAAAAACGAATGATTTCCGGCAATGCCTGAACAGTCGCCTCCCTTGTATCGCCACCGGCATCATGCAGCAATATCATCGATCCTTTTTTATAATCGCGTTTTACACGGTCAATTATCTGCTGCGCGGTAACCCCGGGCTCCCAGTCTAAAGGATCAATCGATTCTCCTATGGTTATATAGCTTTGTTTCCGGCTCTCGGCTACCGGGATGATCTCTTCAAGGGTTTGCGGCTCGGCGTCGGCATTAAAAGGAGGGCGGAAAAGAATAGTGCTGTGACCGGTGATGGATTCAATAAGTTTTCGGGTAGAATTCAACTCAAGTATCACCCTATCCAAACTTATCTTT
>CBFGNU010000319.1:0-4325 GCA_965650195.1 uncultured Mucilaginibacter sp.
GCTCTTCCGATCTTTATTACAGCAGCAATAGCTACAATGTTTAGTGTTACTGCGTTTGCGGATGGTGGAAAGAAAGTTAAAGCAGAAGGTGAGAAAAATGTATCATATAGTGCACTTACCAAATTCTCTACCGAATTTGAAAATGCTTCAAATGTTGTTTGGACAGTAACTCCAAATTGCCAGAAAGTTGATTTTGTTACGGAAAGTGGTAAATACACTGCATTTTATGATCTTGACGGCGAATATCTGGGCCGCACGCAGGAAATTTCTGTATTGCTTTTACCGGAAGCTAGCCGTAAGGAGCTTAAAGCTAAATATGCCGACTACACCGTTAGCCAAGTTATTCAGTACGAAAATACGAGTGCGGAACCATTGGTTTACTTTGTTGACCTTGTAAAAGCAAACAAGGAAGTTGTGTTAAAAGCAGTTCCAAATCAAAGCCTGGCTTTTTTCCAAGCTATTAAATAAGCCCATTACAGTTTACCTTTTTAGTTTTTGGATCCACTTCGGTTAGCCGGAGTGGATTTTTTTAGATATAAGGGATAACTAAAAAGCCTTTCCGAATACGGAAAGGCTTTTTAGTTAAAACATAACGGATCGATTAGCGAGGACCGCCGCCACCTGGGCCACCTTGCATACGTGCAGCTTGTGCTTTTTCGTACGCTGTGAACTGCTCAGGAGTTAAAATGGTTTTTAATTTTGCAGTAACAGAAGCAGTGATAGGAGCCATTTTTTCTCTAATCGAGCTTCTGTCATCGCCGAGAGCTGTCATTAAGCTATCTCTGCTTTTTGTTTGAGCTTGGTAAACAACCAATAGTTTTGCAGCTTGCGCATCAGTGATGCCTGTAAGCGAAGTTTTTAAACCCTCAACACTTTGTTCAGGGGTACGTCTGAAGCCACCACCCGGGCCACCTTGTGCGAAGCTAACAGCGCTAATGCCTAATACGAAAGCGCCTACTAATAATACTTTTTTCATTTCTTACGGTTTTTATTGTTTTAGTATAAGATAAAGGTATACGCTAAAGGTTTAAATTTTATTATGTAACTTAAATGTTGCCATAAGTAAAAACTACAATTTTGCACGCAAATATCTCATTCAAAAAAAGCCGTTTAATTATTATTTTGCTGCAGCTTACTTATAGATCGTTGCATCTGCGCCATCATATTGGTAAGGCTTTCCATAGTAGGCTCGGGCATGGGCTCTGGCAATTGCATAGATATATAGGCTTTGGCTTTCCATAATTCAAGCACATCTTCGCCATTTACTTCGTAAGATTCGTAAACCGGGTTGTCTGATACCAGCTTCAGCTTTTTATTATCCTTAAACTTATTGCCTATCCTTTTATAAACCACACCTTCGGTTTTTGATACCACCACGTACGTTTGGCCGGGTTTAACATCGGCCCAGTTCTCAACATACTCACCTATAATAGTAGTGCCCGATGTTAGTGGCAGCATTGAGTCGCCATTTATCTCAAAAGCACGGTAAGTACCTTGCTTAAACATGGGCAAATAAAACTTGGGCAGCTTTGCCACATATTCCGGATCAGCGTACCCATTAAGGTAACCGGCGGAAGCTTTTACCGGCACCATTTCTATATTTTCGTTATCCTCTTTATCAACTGATATGCTGAGAATGCGTAAATTATCAGGATTGCCTTTGGGTTTTGGCGCCCATTTTTCGTTTATTTCTTCGTTAATAAAGTCGTCAAGACTAATATCAAAATATAATGCTATTTTTTTTAGTAAATCATATTTGGGTTCTGCGCGTTCTTCTTCATATGCGCCCACTAATGACCTTTTTATACCTATCTCATCTGCAAACTGTTGCTGCGTAAGACCTTTTTTCTTTCGGAGGAATTTAATATTTAAAGAAATATTTGCCATAAAATTTGGAATTGCTAAATTAATTAGTAATTTTATGCTCATAAAGTTAGTAATTATTTTTTCATCAGCAAATTTTATTATCAAATGAAGCGCTTTATTTACATTATCACCGACAGAAACCGCAATAACCTGCATGTAGGCCTATGTTCAGACCTGTTAAAAACCATCAAGTTTTATAATGATATGCCTACTTTGTTCTTTGATAATTCAAAGCAGCTAAACCGTTTGGTTTATTTTGAGGAGATAAATAACGAAGACATGGCGATGGAGCGCTTTAAAACTGTAAGCACTTACACCCGTGCCCAAAAGGAAAGAATGATACGGCCCGTTAATCCTGATTGGATAGACCTTACCGCTGCATTGAATTTTGAAAGTGGTGTTAGAAGGCCGCAACAAGTACGGCCCTCAATTAATATGAACAGAGTGGCGCTTACTGCTTAATAAATTTAAGCGCGCCCGAATTCATGCAATATCTTTTGCCACCGCGAGAAGGAGGACCATCATCAAATACATGGCCTAAATGCAAGCCTGTGCTGCGCTCAATAACTTCTGAGCGTTCCATGCCGTAGCTATTATCTACAACTATCTCTATTTTTTTGGGATCAACCGGCTTAACAAAGCTCGGCCATCCTGTTCCGCTATCAAATTTATCTTCCGACGAAAAAAGCACTTCGCCGGTTGCGGCGCTAACATAAACGCCTTTTTGATGATTATCATGATATGCATTTTGAAACGGTGACTCAGTACCTTTTTCAACCATAATATGGTATTGGTTAGCCGTAAGCAACTTTTTCCACTCGGCAGAAGTTTTGGCCGCTGTTCTTTTTACCTGCTGACCATTACTATCCTGGCAGCCAACGGCAACTATGCTAAACAATATTGCAAGTGCGCCTATTATCTTTCTCATATTTATATTCATTGTTTTTACCAAAATTACGCAAAACCCGCGTTATTGGTTTGTCATTAGAAAGTAGATTAAATTGATTTGAATTTTGGTATTAACGGCGATGAGACCAAATGTATAAAACCATTGTGTTGTTTCAGATCACTTTTTTGCAGGATACTTTTACCGCCCATTTCATCAATTAAAACAATATTATTATCTCCATCAAACTGCGCCTTGAGCGGGGCACCGGCAATTGTTCTAAAAACGGCAGTGCCCTTTTGCTTGCTTATCTCTTTAGCAATGTTTTTAGCAGAAATTTTACCAGGCAAAGCATGATAAGTTATTAAGGCGATAAGATCGTACTTATTTTTGGGCATTAACAACGCGTCAAGTTTGCCCGGCGGCAATTTATCAAAGGTACTGTCAACCGGTAAAAAAACGGTCAGCGGCCCAGGGTCATTAAACGTTTGTATCAAACCGCATATATTAAGGGAGCGGGAAAATACTTTTGCCTGTTTAAATGTCCGGATATTGACTTCAATTGAATTTCCAGGATTCATTAATTCATCCTGTTTGTTTTTAGGTGATCCGGCGTTTTTAACCGGCTCTTGTGCTGTTACTGTAGTAATAACAGCACAAAAAACGATGCTTAACAGTATTATTTTCATAATGCTGTTATAAATGCCAATACCGTGCCTTTAGGTTTTAAATATTACAAATTACCATCCCGGTGTGAAGCCCAAACCAAAAACAGGTTTCTTTACGTCATTACGGTTTAGTGGAAGGGCAAAGTAAGGCTCCAATACAAAATAGCCAAACAGATTAACACGTAAAGATATACCTGTACTTAAAGCAGGCACGCGCTGGTTGGCATTGTATACAGGCAACCCATTTGCATCGGTACCAATCCTATCAGGTGCGAGCCCCATTTTTATTTGGTTTCCGGCGTTCCAAGCTAAACCGGCATCAAAAAACACATTTAGCTCAGAGAAAAGGAACTTTGATTTTATTGCAGATAGTTTTTCGGGGCCTGTAAACGGTAGTCTCACCTCAAAGCTGCCCACCGCTATACGCGATCCGGATAGCTGATCAATGGTGAAGCCGTTGCTTGGTTTTCCGTTGCTGTTGTAGAAAGTTTGAGATTCATAACCTCGCATCAGGAAAGGATAACCTAAAAACAAGGGGTAAAGCGCATTGTTTTTTCCCAACCGGCCGTAGCCATACAGGCGCATGGCAAAAGTTACGGGTGCTACGCGGGTATATTTACGAAGATCGATAGTTGGTGAAAAGAATTTATAGCTACCAAAGTTGTACTCGGCTTCTATGCGGTATCTAAAACCACTTAATGGTGAAGCCACGCCAAAAAAGGAATTGTCGCCAACCAAAGCCGTGCTTACCTGGAATATACTGGCAGACTGTAAATTAACTCCACTATTGTACGGATCAGAATTATAGTCGGTTAAACTTACATTGTGTTTGTCATACCCCACGTAATTGCCGGTGGCTTTGTCGTAGTATGTACTGTAGCGATCAACCTTATAATAATATTGTG
>CBFGNU010000320.1:0-4297 GCA_965650195.1 uncultured Mucilaginibacter sp.
AATGATAAACGCCGCCGAGATACTGCGCTATACAAATTCAGGCTGGAGTGCGGCAGACATCGCGCAAACCCAAAAACATTTCAGGGAAGTGGTGTACCCGGTGATAAAGGATTACGCGTTATTTGCCAATGGTAACTGGGATAATGCGGCGGTTAAAACAGTTATGGCAATCGGCGTTTTTTGTAACGACCGGAATATTTTTGAAAATGGCCTTCATTACTATGTGGATGGTGCGGGAGACGGCAGTCTGAAACATTACGTGGTAAATGAGGATGGACAATGCCAGGAAAGCGGCCGGGACCAGGCACATACACAATTAGGACTTGGGCACTTAGCCGACTGTGCAGAAATAGCCTGGCACCAAGGTTTGGACTTGTATGGATACGCAAATAACAGGCTTTTAAAAGGATTTGAATATACCGCGAAATATAACCTTGGCCTTGACGTGCCGTATGTAGCTCAAATAGACCAAACCGGAAAATATTTCCATGAGAACATTTCCGGTGAAAGCAGGGGAAAATTCCGCGCGATATATGAACAGGTATATAACCATTATGTTAACCGGGCAGGATTGGACGCGCCCTTTACTAAAAGCGTAGCGGAAAAATTGCGCCCGGAATTACAGGGCTCGGGTGGTGACAATGTTGGTTTTGGCACCCTGCTGTTTAGCCGTAAATTGGAAAAGCCCGTATACGAAGGTCATATCCCCGCGCAGCCTGCCGGAATTATCGCTAAAGCATTATCCGGAAACACGATCAATATTAACTGGATAGCAGTTATTAACGCCGATACCTATATTGTCCAAAGAGCGACCGACAGAAATGGCCCTTATGTCACCCTGAATAAAAACTTGCGAACCCCGACCTTTACTGACAAAAGAGTAAAAAAAGGTGTGATGTATTATTATCGGATTACAGCGGTTAACCGATACGGAATGAGTGATCAATCGGTAGTGTCGTCAGCTACCGCCCTCCGGCGAAAATGGTTAATTGCGGCCGACATAGAAGACGTGCAGGTGTACGGCGGTATTAATGGGCCATTATATGAACTGAAAGCGAAACGGATGCTCACAGATAGCACAAGCGATCTGCGCCCTGCTATCTACCAAAACGTAAGCGGCGATTGTTCCCTGACGGTAAGGTTCGTTCCGCAATTTAGTGCGCAAACTTCATCAGTCGGACTTTCTATGGCTTCGGGTCCTGATGATCATTCGAATACCATTACTTTGGCCTTAGCCCGACCTTCGCTCGAAATTAACGAAGAACCCGGTTGGAAGATCATTCTGACTGAAGGGAACTACGCGAATAATAAACAAAGCATCGCTATTCCGCTCACAGATGCGCCATTTATTACTTATGGCCGGGTAACGGGTCAGTTTTGGCTTCGCTTGATCAAGCAATCGGGCCGGTTCACAGGCTATGTGTCCGAAGACGGAAAATCATGGAAAAAGGTGGGTTTGCTAAAAGCACCTGCTGCGCGTAATTATAAGGCTGGAGTAATGGTGGCCTCCGGAAATATTAAATTAGCCACTACTGTCAAATTTGATAATGTTTCGTTAAAAAAACCCGACTAAGTAACGGGCATTCCTATAAATAACTTTACCTGTCTTACGTTGCTACAAATTCGACATATGAAAAAATTATTGCGCTTAGGCACATTGTTCCTGTTGATTGTTTCGTTTCATTCGCAAGCGCAAACTGTTACGCTCGACTGTTACTTTAACCGCGAGGTGCATCAAAATGCAACGGGGCAGATCGAGCGTTTTCACTACTTATGGGAAGATACTGCCAATACAGGCTTCTCTAATTGGGCTGCTGTTTTCAAAAAACAGGGCGCTCAATTACAGTCATTAAATGAGGCACCAACCGCGGCCAATTTGAAAGGCACTGATATTTACATTATTGTTGATCCCGACACAAAAAAAGAAAGTGCCAATCCTAATTACATTACAATTGAAGACATAAATCAAATTGTTCGATATGTTAAAAATGGAGGTGTTTTGGTTTTAATGGCTAATGACAGTGCTAATGTCGAATTGCCACATTTTAACCAGCTGGCTGCCAAATTCGGGCTGCATTTTAATAACGATCTACATAACCACGTCATCAATGATGATCACTTTGTTGATGGCGGACTAACAGTTACCGGCAACCCCTTGTTTAAAACAGCGAAAAGGATCTTCATGAAGGATATTGCTACGCTCACGCTTTCGGGCAAGGCCAAAAGCATATTAAAAGATGGCGACGCCGTTATCATCGCTACGACGAAGTACGGCAGAGGAACAGTATTTGCAGTTGGCGACCCCTGGCTTTATAACGAGTATGTGAACGGCCGCCTGCCTGCCGAATACGAAAACGACAAGGCTGCCAATGATGTAACACGCTGGTTGCTTAAACAGATCCCAAAAACACAATAACGGGGTTATTGCAGATCAGTAACGGCCAAAGCATCCATGTCAGAATATACCTGGTTCTCGCCGGCCATGCCCCAAATAAAGGTGTAGTTACTGGTGCCACAGCCAAAATGCACTGACCATGGCGGCGACACAACCGCATCGTTATTAGCCATTACCATACTACGCGTTTGCTGCGGCTGCCCCATAAAATGGAAGATGCGTTGGTTATCGGGCAGATCAAAATAAAAATACACCTCTGTACGGCGTGTATGAGTATGAGGGGGCACAGAGTTCCAAACACTACCCGGCTCTAACACCGTGAGGCCCATTACCAATTGGCTGCTTCGTATACCGTCAAGATGAATGTATTTATAAATGGTACGTTTATTTGAAGTAAGTATATCGCCAAGCTGTACGGGCGATGCCTCATCCTTGGTAATCAGCCTAGTAGGGTATTCGTGGTGCGCGGGCGACGACAGAAGGTAATACGATGCCGGGTCGTTTGCGTTAAAGCTCTTAAAGCTTACCTCTTTAACACCTTTACCCAGGTATAGGCAACTCAACCGTTCCAACGGATAATCCTGTCCATCAGCAGTAACTACACCCGTGCCACCAATGTTAATAATACCAAGCTCGCGGCGTTCCAGAAAGTACTCGGCCTTTAGTTCCGGATGATTTTCCAGGTTGACACTGGTGCTTACCGGCTTCACTCCACCAACAATAAGGCGGTCGTAGTGAGAGTATACCATCATAAGTTTGTCGTCCTGCATTAATTGCTCTATCAGGAACGATTCCCTGAGTTCTTCGGTAGTCATCCTGCTTACTTCTTTCTTACTATGCTCAAATCTGATCTCCATATCTAATATTTTAATTATCCTCTTTTTATATTAATTATCTGCCCATCCAGCCGCCATCAACAGTTAAAATGGTGCCGTGTACATAATCAGCCGCTTTTGATGACAGGAACACTGCAGGGCCTTTAAAATCATCGGCTTCACCCCAGCGGGCTGCAGGTATGCGTGCCAGTATGCTGGTGCTGCGGTCAATATCGTTACGCAAGGCGTCGGTATTATCAGTAGCTATATAGCCAGGAGCAATACCGTTCACATTAATTCCTTTTGCCGCCCATTCATTAGCCAGCGCTTTTACCAAACTTGCCAATGCGCCTTTACTTGCGGCATAACCCGGCACGTTGATACCGCCCTGGAAACTAAGCAGCGAACAAATGAAAATGATTTTGCCCTGCCCTTTGGCTATCATTTGCCTGCCTATCTCGCGGGCTAAAATAAAAGGCGTATCCAAATTAAGCGACAGCACGTTATCCCAGTATTCATCGGGGTGCTCGGCGGCGGGCTTTCGTAAAATAATGCCGGCATTGTTTATTAAAATATCAACCTGAACATTATCGGCAGCGAGTTGCTGAATAAATTCATAAACCTCAGTCCGCTCTGAGAGGTCGACGCGGTACGCTAAAAAATTACGGCCCAAAGCTTTTACAGTTGCTTCAATACGGCTTCCCTCCGGCTCTATAGAACGAGAGGCTACAATAATATCGGCACCGGCCTCAGCCAGCCCGGCAGCCATACTAAAACCGATGCCTTTATTTCCGCCGGTAATTAGTGTGGTTTTTCCGGTCAGATCAAACAAACTTGTCATTGCTTTAGGACAATAACCTTCGGGATTTATACTCAATCCTTTAAAAATAGCTTATGGTTGTCCTGGGTCGCGACCCCATATTGAGACTGGCCCGTGTTGCCTATTTGTAATTGGATAAATAATTAGGGGATGACAAAACCAAGGGAATGCTTATTAGGAAAGGTCACTGTTCCAAATTCAAATTTTGCTGGTTGACTTGTCCTGAAATAAGTTTACACTTCAACAGTGTAAACGATGAACAAATTG
>CBFGNU010000321.1:0-4268 GCA_965650195.1 uncultured Mucilaginibacter sp.
CGTCGGTACTGCCGCCATCAATAACTATATACTCCAGGTTAGGATAATTCTGATTGGTCACAGATAGAATGGTCTCTTCTAAAAAACCAGCCTGATTATAACTTGGCGTAACCACTGATATTTTCGGCCAGTTTTTTATCCCGGCAAAATGACTTATTATTCGTTCGTTTCTATCAGGTAGCACTATTTTTCCTGTTTGTAGAAATCGACAAGCTCTTTCAAATGGCGTTCCTTATGCGGATGCTCACTGTTTATTTCGCCTATAAAAAAATCGTAATCGTCATGCGGCATTACATCAGCCTGTTCATCCGGAAAGCGATTATATATGTCATTCACATATATATCCGGGAAAGTTTCGTGGTATATCATCTCTAAAAAAGACTGGTCCATACCAAATTCATCCAGCTTTTTAAAGCCCAACATTTTTGCTTTAATGTTCTGGTTAATATTATGGGTGTTTACTCCCCATAAGCCGCCCATTATTAATGATATATGTGAAGGATGATCGCGAATAATATGTAGTTTTTTACCCGAAGCCATCCATTTATCAACCATTATTTTTTCCCTGTCAGATGCAACGGAATCAATATCCCTTATAATGGCGCAATAAACGTTAGTATCATCCAATACCAAAAAGCGCCAAAACATGTACCTGTTATCAATGCCGGTGCTGTTCATAATTACCAGTTCGCACCCCAGGGTTTTTAACAGGTTTAGGGTTTCCGCAGGCAGGTCGCGGCTAACGTATACACGTATTATCCATCCTTCAAATTTTTGGTGATAACTGTTTATACAAGTAGTGATGTTCGAAAAATATTTTTGACTGTTACCATATAAACAAAACGATATTATTTTTTTGTCACTTTGATTTTGCAGGTCTGCACTTTGAATCTTGAATAAATAAAAATTGATAAAAAAGCCCGACAAGGCGTTTTTCGATAGAAAATAGAGCTTTTTAAGAAGCTGGTAACCCGGTATTTTACTTCTTGTAAACAAGGCCATCAACATCAAGGTATCCGTAGCCTACGTTATCGGCCAGTGTATATTTTTTTCCACTCGGACAAGCGCTGCCTTCAATATTCAATTTAAAAAGATTTTCAATTTTATAATAGAACAGGCTACCCGGTTTCGTTATCATTATGTTCATGTTATAAATCCCCGAGAACATATTATCAGGTAAGTGCATATTAAAACTTAACTCAAACGGGCCCTTTGCAACATCAACGGCTATATCCTGCGAATATTTAAGACTGCAAAAAAACAAGGGACTAGCGCTTACAGTATCAGTCAAATAAACTTCAATATCAACGGGGCTATCAACTGCCGCTGTTCCAATAAACTTAAGGTTAACCATATGGTTATCTGTGGTTACCGATGTTTCCGACTGGTTATTGACCAATATTTGGTCAACCCGTAGGCCGGTATTGATGTTTTGTAAAAGGTAATCGGTAATACTTTGGTTGGCGTTATTTATAACATTGTTAAGGTAAAAGCCTACGGTTGATTTAATGTTGCCCTGGTATTTGATCTGCGCTTTATCAAACAAGATCCCTTTATTACATAATGCCTCAATGCTTGACATGTTGTGTGATACAAACAGCACTGTTCTTCCTTCGCCTTTACTTATTGCGCCCATCTTTCCTAAACATTTTTTCTGAAACTCTGCATCGCCAACAGCCAACACCTCGTCCACTATCAATATTTCTGATTCAAGATGAGCAGCAACGGCAAATGCAAGGCGAACATACATGCCCGATGAATAGCGTTTTACAGGGGTATCTATATAGCGTTCAACGCCCGAAAAGTTTACTATCTCATCAAACTTGCGCTTTATCTCGGCTTTGCGCATGCCTAATATGGCACCGTTCAGAAATATGTTTTCCCTTCCGGTTAACTCGGGGTGAAAACCCGTACCCACCTCTAATAAGCTGGCAATGCGTCCCTTTATTTTTATTGACCCGATGGTAGGAGAGGTAACCCTGCTCAGTAACTTTAACAGGGTGCTTTTGCCTGCACCGTTACGGCCTATAATTCCTACCGCGTCTCCCTGTTCAACTTCAAAGTTCAGATCCTTTAGGCTCCAAACCATATTACTTGTGCCTTTTACGGAACGGTCATTGGTTTCGCCTATCTTCAGGAAGTGATCTTCCTTGCCTCTCAATCTCGCCCACGTACGTTCAATGTCGCGCGAAACAGTGCCGGTACCAAAATCGCCCAGTTGATAGGCTTTTGAAAGATTTTCTACCTTTATTACTTTAGCCATTAAACAGTATCAACAAAAGATTTTTCCACCTTATTAAACACAATCATACCCAGCAACAAAATTATTAATGTTACAAAACTGCTATACCCAAGCAGTTCCCAACTAAATGTTCCTTTGCCAAAGAAACCTTATCTCATGGTTTCTATTATAGCGGTTTTAGGATTTAATTTAATTATCCAACTGTAAGCTGGGTACTTGTTTATTACAGCCGACAGGGGATATATCACCGTTGTTGTATACATAAGCAAGGGCACACCAAACGACACTACAAACGCCAGGTCGCGATATTTGGTTGTCACCGCTGATATAAGCATACCCAAGCCAAGCCCCAGGGCAGCAACAAGTAGTATTAGTAAAGGCAGCAGCAGCAGATACGCGTTGGGTGCAAAATCTGTTCCCGAGACGCTATAACCTATTAGCAGGATAATGAAAAGCACAAACTGTATACCAAAACGGATAAGGTTTGATGCCACAATGCTCAATGGCATAATAAGCCGCGGAAAGTAAACTTTACCAAGCATAGCCGAATTATCTTTAAATACCGTTGAAGTTTTGGTTATACATTCAGAAAAGTAATTCCAGATAATTGTACCCGCCAGGTAAAATAGCGGCTTTGGTACGCCATCAACAGGTATGCCTGCCAGGGTGCCAAAAACTATGGTATAAATTAAGATAGTTATAACGGGCTGCACAAAAAACCAAATTGGCCCTAAAATGGTCTGCTTATAAAATGATACAAAATCTCGCCTTACCAATAATAAAAGCAGGTCGCGATATTGCCAAACGTCTTTTAAGCCCAGGCGTAGCGCCTGGCTTTTCGCAGTAATTTCAATATCCCATTCCTGTTGGGTACTATCGTTCATTTATAAGTAGCTTTTCAAGTTGTTGTGTATAACTATCGCTATTAAAATAGCTCAAACATTCTTGCTGTAAATGCCCGCGTTCGACAACGCTAAGCCTGTTTTCCAAATATTTTAATACTTCGGTCTGTAACTCATCCGGGTCATCCGGATTGATAGCCGTACCTAATTTACCCTGTTTTATGGCATCCAAACTGCCATCTGTATTGCCGCAAATTACAGGCAACCCACAGGCGAGGGCCTCAATAAAAACTATCCCGAACCCTTCTTTTTTACTGGGCAATATAAACAGATCAGCCATTAAAAAATGTTGGGCCAATTCCTCTTCACTTATAAATCCCGATAAAATTACTAATTCCTCAACGCCGTGCTTTTTAATTAAGTTGGTAATACGCAGCTTCTCTTTCTCGTCATATTGTCCCCCTAAAACATACCTTATTCCCGGAAATTTGAGCCTTAATTTACATAATGATCTTATTACCTGATCATACCCTTTATATTGCTCAGTGTTAGCCAGGCGGGTAAGGGTAAATAAAATGTCGTGTTGGGACGTTAACCCATACCGTTCTAATAAATGAGCCGGTTTGCCAAGGTTAACCGGTAATTTCATAAAGGGATCTATGGCGTTATTTAAAACTGCGCATTTAGCCGGGTTTACTTTGTGCCATCTTACAACTTCAGCGCGGGTAAACTGGCTCACGCAAATTATCTTATCGCTTTTTTTCAGAAATAATCTTTTGAACAAACTTACCGGTCGCCAAACTTCAATGCCGTGGGCAATCAGCATAACATGGCATTTAGGATTAAACAGTTTTATTGCAAGGCCTACAACGGCTAAATTAATATGACTTAAAACTATTGTATCGCATTGCCGGCCCAGTTTAATTGCTGCTACAATAAATTGAATGCGGTTGGCGCTGAAGCCTTTAAAATTGCCTGGAGACAAATATTTAGGCATGAGGTGTTCATCACGGTCGTAAACAGACCATAAGGCAAAATTAAATTTGTGCCGCCCGGCTATCTCGTTCATAGAAAAAGCCAAAGTGCGGGTCATTTTTTGGATGCCACCCGTAGTGCTGAAAGTTTGCAAACTAAAAAGGGCTATCTTATTACGCATGTAATTGGGTCAAATAAAGCGCAAATGC
>CBFGNU010000322.1:0-4249 GCA_965650195.1 uncultured Mucilaginibacter sp.
TGTATATGGCAAGTGCCGGAATGCGTACATTGGCGGTATCAGTTAAAAGCGCGCCATCAAGCAGAAAGATTATTGGTTTTGATTGTTCCCTTGCGCCTAAGTTGGCCTTTACGATATCTTTTAAAGACAGAAGCGGGCTTTTAAGCAGGTTTTGTGTTTTCTGCTTATCCTTTGAGGTTACATAAATAACACCATTAGGGAACTCCGCCCGCCTTTGTACATCAATATTTACTATGTCAGCAGGTGGCAGATAGTTAACGTAATTGATATTTACCAATACCGAATCTATAATAACAGCCGGCATAGCCGTGGGGTGAGTTTGCGCAAAACTGCGGGCAGATGTCACTGCTAATAATAGGATGAGCAACTTTTTCATAGGATGGTATAAAGTATGCAAAATACATATAAAGTTAGGCACATGCAATCGTTTGTCAAAGCGAACGGCTGGATAACCGCCGTTCTGTCATAAATCCTGACGTATTGCCTTGTTATTACACTTTAGGGAAATATTGCTACAATTAGGTTAAACTTTGTTGGCTAATATGTATCAAACAGGTAGTTACATTGGCTAAATGTAAAAATTGAACCACGTTTAGCTTTTTTAACACAATATTTCTTGCATAAACTTTAACTTTTAATAGATTGCACATCATAATAGTGTCTGTTTATTGTTGAGCTGAAAAGTTGGCAATAATATTGTTGATAAGTTGGAAACAAGCGTCATAACATCTAAAAACATTTTGGTATATTAGGGCGTGTTAACATAGGAGTATATATGGAAGCTAAATTTTCGCCGCGGGTAAAAGATGTAATACAATACAGCAGAGAGGAGGCCTTGCGCCTTGGGCACGACTATATCGGCACGGAGCATCTTTTGCTTGGGCTTATAAGGGATGGTGACGGAGTGGCTATTAAGCTGCTTAAAGAACTGGCAGTTGATACTGCCAGGCTTCGCCGTTCTGTTGAAGACGCTGTAAAAGGAACTATAGGAACTAACGTACATATTGGCAGCATTCCGCTGACAAAGCAAGCCGAGAAAGTATTGAAGATAACTTACCTTGAAGCAAAGATCTTTAAAAGCGATGTAATAGGCACCGAGCATTTGCTGTTGTCTATCCTTCGCGATGAGGACAATATTGCGTCACAAATATTGATGCAGTTTAATGTTAATTACGAGATTTTTAAAGGCGAGGTTGAATCGCACAAAAATAACGTAACCGATGAAATGCCGGGTGGCTCACCAACAGGTGGCGACGACGACTTTAAGGAAGAAGAAGCATTTAATCAGCCTAAAAAGGTATCAGACATCAAATCAAAAACGCCGGTATTAGACAACTTTGGCCGCGATTTAACCCGCGCTGCCGAGGATGGTAAACTGGACCCGATTGTAGGAAGAGAGAAAGAGATCGAGCGGGTATCGCAGATATTATCACGTCGTAAAAAGAACAACCCGATATTGATTGGTGAGCCGGGCGTTGGTAAAAGCGCAATTGCCGAAGGTTTGGCATTACGTATAGTACAGCGCAAGGTTTCGCGCGTGTTGTTTAACAAACGTGTAGTTACTTTAGATCTGGCATCGCTGGTGGCAGGTACAAAATACCGCGGCCAGTTTGAGGAGCGTATGAAAGCTGTTATGAACGAGCTTGAAAAATCTCCGGATGTGATCTTGTTTATTGATGAGATCCATACCATTGTTGGTGCAGGCGGGGCTTCGGGCTCGTTAGATGCATCTAACATGTTTAAACCGGCTTTGGCCAGGGGCGAAATACAATGCATTGGTGCTACAACTTTAGATGAGTATCGTCAGTATATTGAGAAAGACGGCGCTTTAGATCGTCGTTTCCAGAAGGTAATGGTTGAACCGGCCACACCTGCTGAAACCGTGGAGATATTAACCCGCATAAAAGATAAATACGAAGAGCACCACGGTGTAACTTACACCCAGGAAGCTATTGAAGCCTGCGTTGCTTTAACCACCCGTTATATTACTGACAGGTTTTTACCTGATAAGGCGATAGACGCACTGGATGAATCGGGCTCACGTGTGCACTTGACCAATATCCACGTTCCGCAAGAGATACTGGATATTGAGAATAAAATTGAGCAGATAAAGGTAGAGAAGAACAAAGTGGTACGCAGCCAAAAGTATGAGGAAGCGGCCAAGTTGCGCGATACTGAAAAACATTTGCTGGAAGAGCTGGAACAAGCCAAAGGTGTTTGGGAAGCTGAAACAAAATCAAAACGTTACACGGTAACCGAAGATAATGTTGCCGAGGTGGTATCTATGATGACCGGTATCCCGGTACAGAAAGTTGGCCAGGCTGATAGCCAGAAATTACTCAACATGTCTGAAAAGATTGGTGAGAAAATTATTGGCCAGGACGATGCTGTTAAAAAACTGGCCCGTGCTATCCAGCGTACCCGTGCCGGGTTAAAAGATCCTAAAAAGCCTATTGGCTCGTTTATATTCCTGGGCCCAACCGGCGTAGGTAAAACAGAGCTGGCAAAAGAGCTTGCACGCTTTATGTTTGATACCGAAGACGCGCTTATACAAATTGATATGAGCGAGTACATGGAGAAATTCGCGGTATCACGTTTAGTGGGAGCGCCTCCGGGATATGTAGGTTACGAAGAAGGTGGACAGTTAACAGAAAAAGTACGCCGCAAACCATATGCTGTAGTATTATTGGATGAGATTGAAAAAGCTCATCCTGATGTATTCAATATATTGTTACAGGTGCTGGATGAAGGTCAGCTGACAGACTCATTAGGCCGTAAAGTTGATTTCAGAAATGCTATCATCATCATGACATCAAACATTGGCGCACGCCAATTGAAAGATTTTGGTCAGGGTGTTGGTTTCAGTACAGCGGCGCAAACCAGTCAGACCGATGCGCATGCAAGAGGTGTGATTGAAAATGCTTTGAAACGTGCTTTCGCTCCGGAGTTTTTAAACCGTATTGATGATGTGATCGTATTCAACTCATTGGGTAAAGAAGAGATCTTCAAGATCATTGATATAGAGTTGGCTTCATTGTTCGGTCGTGTTAATAGCTTAGGCTACAAAATTGAACTTACTGAAGGTGCCAAAGAGTTTATTGCCGATAAAGGTTACGACTCGCAATTTGGTGCCCGTCCGCTTAAACGTGCCATCCAAAAATACCTGGAAGATCCGATTGCTGAAGAGATACTGAAAGGCGAGCTTGGCGATGCCGAGACCATGTTGGTTGATTACGATAAAGATGCTAACGAGATAAAGGTGACCGGAAAGAAAGCCCCGGGTAAAAAGCCAAAGCAAGAAGAACAGAACTAATTTAGTTCGAATAAATAAGGTAACGTCCCGGTAGATCAATCTATCGGGACGTTTTTTTTGTGCTTAATTACCCAAAATGGAAAAAGTTGAAAATATCAAAACCAACGGCTAAACCTTTTGGTTACAATTAAATCATACAGTAACTAAATTAAAGCACTTATGAAAAAAAGTTTATTAATAGTGTTAGCAGTTATGTTTGTAGCAGCTATAACATCATGTACAAAAAAGTACGTTACACCCAATACCAATACAACGGTATATGCAACAGTAAAAGCCAATAGTTGGGTATTAGACCCCGCCGACGGCGGTTCGTATGCTGCTACTGTACTCGTTCCTGCTCTCGACAATAAATACAACGAAGATGGAGCAGTACTGGTTTATTTATCATTTGGAGATGGAGTGTTTGAGCAAATACCCCAGGTATACGCAGGTCAGTCGTACAGTTATTACCATACAACCGGCAAAGTTGTAATTTACTCACAGGCACCTAACGGTGGTCCTAAAACACCGCCTACAAACGACATTAGGGTTAAAATAGTGCTAATAGATTCTAATTATTAGCAGCCGGTGTAAAAAAACAAAAGCCCTCCTGATTTATCGGGAGGGCTTTTTGCTTTTAGCAAATTGCTTATTGAGTTAGGAATTATTTCTCCATTTGTTCTATCACCTCTTTGGTAACACCGGTGAAAGAAAAACCACCATCGTGGAATAGGTTCTGCATGGTCACCATGCGGGTAAGGTCTGAAAATAACGATACGCAATAATCAGCACATTGAGCGGCATCAGCATTACCCAGCGGGCTCATTTTCTCGGCGTAGTTAATAAAGCCGTCAAAGCCTTTAACGCCTGATCCTGCAGTGGTGCGGGTTGGCGATTGAGATTCAGTGTTTACGCGAACTTTCTTTTGGGTACCGTAGAAGTAACCGAAGTTGCGTG
>CBFGNU010000323.1:0-4195 GCA_965650195.1 uncultured Mucilaginibacter sp.
CAGCTTATTTTGCCTGGAAGAATAAACTATCCGCCACCAAAATAGCCATAAGCGCTGCGGCAATGCTGGCCGGCATGGTGTTTATTAATTTGTTGCCTGATGTTAAAACCAGCGATACGCTGATACTATCATGTATTCACCTGGCTTTACTATTATGGTGTATTACGGGCTTTGTTTACGTTGGTGAAGCTGCAAACAATGTACAAAAACGACTCAGTTTCTTAAAATACAACGGGGACCTGATTGTGATGACCGCGTTAATACTTATAGCAGGCGGTATAATGAGCGCAATAACAGTTGGCCTGTTCTCGCTTATCGGTTTACGTATCGAAGAATTTTACTTTAAAAACGTGGCGGTATTCGGCCTTGCAGCAGCGCCAATTGTAGGTACTTTTCTTACGCAAACCAACCCGCAACTCGTTGGTAAAGTATCCCCGGTAATTGCCCGTATTTTCAGTCCGTTGGTTGCTGTTATGTTGGTCGTTTATCTGGTAGCGATAGTTTACTCCGGCAAAAATCCATATAACGACCGCGAATTCCTGTTAATTTTCAACGCTTTGCTGGTTGGCGTTTTAGCAATTATCTTTTTCTCTGTTGCCGAATCATCAAAAACTAATAAAACGAAGCTTGAGATGTGGGTCCTCACCTTTTTATCTGTTATGACGATAATAGTAAACGGCGTTGCGCTTTCTGCTATAGTATTCCGCATTGCAACCCTGGGCATCACTCCAAACAGATTGGCCATTATGGGTGGAAATGTTTTGATCCTTATTAATCTTGTGTTGGTTACAGTAAGTCTTTTCAGAACCATTAACAAACGGACAGAAATAAGCGAGGTTGGAAAGGTAATATCTACCTACCTGCCGGTTTATTTTGTGTGGACTATCATCGTCACTTTTATATTTCCACTTATTTTCAGCTTTAAATAAAAACCTGCTAAAATTGAAAAGCGCCGCTCCTTGTGACAGGACACGGCGCTTTTTCTATTTTACCAAGTAGATTATTGCGAAATTTTTGAAGTTTAAAACATTAATTTATTTTTTGCATTATTACGGGCACAAACCCGTTTATGAGTCAGCAAAAAACTGTCGCCGTAATGGACCTCGGCACCAATACTTTTCATTTACTTATCGCCCAGGGCATCACCGTTTCTTACACAGAACTCGTGCACAAAAGCTTATCGGTTAAACTGGGCGAAGGAGGTATCAATAAAGGGATTATTGTTCCGGCTGCTTTTCAACGCGGTATTGATGCCATGCAGCAATATGAGCAAGACATAGCCAACAGCAGCGTTGATAGCCTGCGGGCGGTAGCAACCTCAGCACTGCGCAATGCCGCTAATGGGCAAGAATTTATTGATAAGGTACAGGCTTTAACCGGCATCAAAATAGAATTGATAAACGGCGAACAGGAGGCAGCTTACATTTATAAGGGCGTTAAACTGGCCGGCAGCCTGGGTGCGCAAACATCGCTTATAATAGATATTGGTGGCGGCAGTGTGGAGTTTATTTTATGTAATGCTGATGAGATATTTTGGAAGCAGAGCTTTGAGATAGGTGCCGCACGATTAATGGATAAGTTTCACCAGGTTGACCCTATCCCCTCTTCCGCTATCGCTGATCTGCGCAGCTATCTGGAAGAAAAACTTGCACCGCTTTTTGAAGCCGGTAAACAATATAATGTGGAAACCATTATAGGTTCATCGGGCGCGTTCGAAACCTTTGCTGAAATAATTGAGTTGGACAAGCATAAGCCATTCAATTTGAAAAGTATCAAAAACTATCTGTTTGAAACCAAAGTGCTAATAGCTGTTACTGATAAACTCATCGCATCATCGCATCAACAGCGTAAAAGTATGGAGGGTATTGTATCCATTCGGGTTGATATGATAGTGGTGGCATCATTACTTACTCGTTTTGTTATGGATAAGCTTAACGTAAGCAACGTTCAGCTTTGCACCAACTCGCTTAAAGAAGGCATTTTGGCTGATATATTATAGCTTGAGTACACCTGTTTTTGTATATTGCTATCCTTAACTGATACGCATGAAACTTAGACTTCTATCTCTGTTGGCTTTATTCTGCTGGCTTTCTATAGCACAGGCCCAACGCAAGCCAAGCAATACATCAACCGATACCATCAAATCTAATTACAATCCATCGGCACTGTTTTCACCGCCATTTTATACCGAAAAGGGCAATGAATTCCATTCTGCTAATGGCGAGCCCGGTCCTAAGTACTGGCAAAACCGCGCCGACTATGTGTTAAAAGCTAAGATCGACACAGCAAGCAAACTACTTACCTGTGCCGAAAATATAACCTATACCAACAACAGTCCGGATGCTTTGGGCTACCTGTGGTTGCAAATGGATCAGAACACTTATAAAAAGGATGCACGCTCCAACTTTGTTACCGGCAACCAGCCCAAGCCTGATCAGCATACTGATGGTTATATTATTGAGTCGGTTTCCATTTCAATTAATGGCAAAGTGCAGAAGGCTAATTACGTTATTACCGATACACGCATGCAAATTCGCCTGCCATCGGCATTGGCTGCAAAGGGCGGTAAGATCAACCTGCTGATCAACTATCATTATACTATTCCGGGCGCTTTTGGCGGCCGTACAGATTATACCCAAACAAAGAATGGTACCATCTTCGAAATAGCGCAGTGGTTTCCCCGCATGTGCGTTTATGATGATTCGAACGGCTGGGATACCCTGCCATTTGTAGGCAGTGGCGAGTTTTACTGCGAGTATGGTGATATTGATTACCGCGTAACCGTGCCCTGGGATATGATTGTTGCCGGTTCCGGCGAATTGATTAACCCTGCAGAAGTGCTGACCGTTAAACAGGTAAACCGCCTGGCTGCCGCCCGCAACAGCGACAAAACCATTATGATACGCACAGCGCAGGAGGTTACCGACCCTTCCTCCCGACCAGTGAACAAGGGTACGCTTACCTGGCACTTTAAAATGCAGAATACCCGCGATGTAGCCTTCGGCGCTTCGCGTGCGTTTATGTGGGATGCGGCAAGGATCAATCTACCGGGTGGTAAAAAGTCCATTTCCATGTCTGTTTACCCGGTTGAGAGCGCCGGTAACGATGCCTGGGGCCGCTCTACCGAATATCTGAAGGGCGCGGTGGAGTACTTCTCCACCAAATGGTTCCCCTATCCTTATCCGGCCGCTATAAACGAGGCCGGAATAGCAGGTGGCATGGAGTATCCGGGCATTTTGTTTGATGGCATTAACGATAAGGGGAAGGAACTATTCTGGGTAACAGCGCACGAGATTGGCCATAACTGGTTCCCGATGATAGTGGGATCTAATGAACGGCGTTTTGCATGGATGGACGAGGGCTTTAACACATTTATTGACGTATATGCGTCTGATGTCATCAACAAAGGCGAATACGCTCCCAAACGAGACGGCGAGTATGCCCCCGGCGGCGGCAATCCTGCTGATGAGATAATCCCCGATATTATTGACCCTGCTTCGCCTGTCATTAATAGTTATCCTGACGCAATAGCAGAAAAGTATCGCCATCCCCTCACCTATTTTAAGCCCGCCTTTGGTTTGATATTGCTGCGCGAGCAGGTATTGGGTAAGGACCGCTTTGACTATGCATTTAGCAATTACATACGCAAATGGGCCTATAAGCACCCCCAACCCGATGACTTTTACCGGGCCATGGAGAACGCCGGCGGTGAGGACCTAGCCTGGTTTTGGCGGGGATGGTTTTTGAACAATTACAAGCTTGATCTGGCGCTCATCAGCGCTAAGTATGTTAATGGCGATGCTAAAAATGGTGTTGAGGTGATAGTTGCCAATAAGGAAGCTATGGCCATGCCGTTTAGCATTGAAGCTAAGATGAAAGACGGCACTAAGGTACGGATGAAATTACCGGTTGAGACCTGGCTACAGAACAAAGCCACCACTTTCATTATTCCCTCCACTTCAGTTGTGGAGAGCGTTAGCATTGACCCTGATGCAGCGTTGCCGGATGTGAACAGGGCGAATAACAGTTTAACTGTTAAGTAGCGTTTGCCCCACCGGTGTGTGAAACAGAATGACGATTTATTTGCTCTCGAGCACGGCCTTAAGTGTTGTTTTAAAGGCTGGAAAGGTAAAAGGTGAAGAGCCTGTCATAGCAAGTTTTATTACGTGATTTTTATCAGTAATTACATAAGTTG
>CBFGNU010000324.1:0-4162 GCA_965650195.1 uncultured Mucilaginibacter sp.
CCGACGAAATGATCCTATCAGCGGTAATGGCATTTAGCCCAAGCAAGTGATACGATGCCGCCAACTGTTCAGGGCTGCGCGAGGCATCATTAGTTACTATATAATATTCTTTGTTTTGTTCGGCCAGATACTCGAAGGTCCCTTCAATACCTTTAACAAGCCCCGTATAGTTTTTTAACACCCCAAACGCATCAAAAAACACTACGTCATACTTGTCAATAATGGTTTTGAAATTATCAATTCGCTGCATGCTTATCTTATAGGGATTAGATAGTATAAGTTCAAATATATCATTTTACGCGGCAAATGCCGGTAATATCTCAATGAGCTTTAATCCAGCTTTAACGCCGACACCAATTTTTCAGCATCAAAATCGCGGTCTACAGATGGCAGGTAAATCTCAAAAGCTTCGGCCTGCAACTTCTTAGCGTATTGTTCGGCAAAAAAGTACTTGCCGTCTTTTATAACATAATTCAAAATAAAAAAGCGGTAAGCCTCCTTCAAAAATCTAACCTCATTAGCTGTTAAAGCATTTACTTTGTGATATTCTTGCAGAAAAAGTATAAAACGATCTTCGTTTAAAGTGTTAATGCCATAACTAAATACTGTCCTATCACCAATATCCGACACTACCCTGCTTAAAAAATAAAAATCAAGCACGCGGTAACTCATCCGAAACCAATCATAATCCCAGCGTGAATATAAATTCAGGTTACCGTCCACCGAAAAATTCCCTATGTTCCAATCAATAAAAACCGGAATAATATCAAATGAGCTCATGGTGTATTTAGAGCGATTTTTAAGGAAGGTCTCGCAGTGATATTTCAAAAAATCAGCTTTCATGGCAGAGCCGAACTGTTTTTCGTTAACCTCCAGCTGATGCATTAACGAATAAATATCGGTACGCAGCGTCTTTGACGATTTGGGTAGCACATTTTTTATATGCTTGCAAGCCTTATGAAACTTGCCAACCTGCTGCCCGAGCTTAATAATGTGATGTTCTTCTAACCGGCGAGGCAGGCGCTCCAGAATACGTGTCGGATTATAGAAAACCACCCAGGCATCAATCTTAGCTTGTTTATAATGATAAATGTAAACGCGGTTGTTTTTTACCAAGGACTTGGCCAGAACGTTTTCGAAAGGATAAAGCAGGTTATTAGAGAGGCTGTGAATAATGCGATGATCCTCTTTAAAGTTCTCAAATTTACCGAAGTAGGAAAACTTGGCTATAATAATATCGTCATCATCAAAAGTCACCCTGAAAACACGATTGGTTGATACCATTGCGCTGATGTCTTCAATAATTTTGATGGTTTTTGAAGCATCGTACCCTTCCCAGGCTTTTCTTATAATTAAAGAATGATCCATTGTTTGTTTGCTCACAAGGGCGGCAAAGATATAATTTGGAGCAATAATTATATGATAAATATCATCTAAATTATCTCAAAATACCTTTTTAGCTCCCAATTTGTAACGGCTTTATTAAACTGCCTGCACTCCCATAAGCGGGTTTGTGTAAAGTGTTCAACAAATGGTTCGCCAAATAGTTCCTTAGCGACAGCAGAGTTTTTCATGGCAACTGAGGCATCATGGAGGTTGGCAGCTATATTGCCGTCGGCAGAATTTGAATATCCATTACCTATGGTTTGTGGTATTTCCAGCTTTAATTTGTTTTTGATGCCATATAGTCCTGATGCTAAAGCCGCTGCCATTACTAAATAAGGATTGGTATCAGCACCCGGTATACGGGTTTCCAGGCGGGTATAAGCTTCGGATGTATTGATGACTCTTAATGCTGTTGTACGATTCTCAACCGCCCAGGTTATAGTAGTAGGCGCCCATGCTCCTTCTACAAGGCGTTTGTAACTGTTGATGGTTGGAGCGTACATAGGGATTAGATACGGAAGGCAATATAGCTGACCAGCCAAATATTGTTTATGCAATTCACTCATTTTATTAACATCACTGCCATCATAAAACAAATTCTTCGTTTTGTCACCATTCCACAGGCTCTGATGAACATGGCCGCCGCATCCCGGAAGATTTTCATCCCACTTAGCCATAAAAGAAGCCATTATGCCATGCTTATAGGCTATTTCCTTAACAGCTGTCTTAAGCAATACTGCCCTGTCAGCAGCTTCCATAACATGGCTATGCATTATTGCCGCCTCGTAAACGCCGGGCCCTGTCTCAGTGTGAAAACCCTCGACAGGTATATTAAACTGCATCAACAAATTGAACAGATCATTGCAGAATTCGCTATTTTCAGAAGTACGCAGTATTGAGTAACCAAACATACCCGGGGTTAGCGGCTGCGGGTCGATAAAGTTTTTATCACTTAATGATTGAGGGGTTTCTTTAAAATTGAACCATTCAAACTCCTGGGCGAACTCAGGATGATAACCTAATGATTCACATTCAGCAGTAATTCGTTTTAATAGACTGCGTGGACATGCAGCAAGTCCTCCCCTTTTATCTCCGCTAAAATCCCCTAAAAAAAAAGGAATATCGTCTTGCCATGGTACAGTACGAAATGTGGACAAATCAATATAACAAAGCTTATCAGGGTAGCCGGTGTGCCAGCCCGTAAGCGTTACGTTATCATAGGCGCTATCACTGCTATCCCAACCAAAAACAACATCACAAAAGCCATATCCGGTTTTTAAGCCATCAATAAACTTTTTGGCGTGTATAATCTTTCCGCGTAATACGCCATCAATATCCGCAAAGGCAAATTTAATTTTCTGTATGTTGTTTTCCTGCAAATAAGCAGAAATTTGCTGTTCGTTCATGGTCGAAGTTAAACTGTACCAAGATAGCTAATAACGGTGTTATTATAAACTATTATCAGCTATAACCTTAAAACTTTATATTAGTTTAATGAATAACGATCTCTTGTTTGTTTATGGTTCGCTGCTTGATGGCAATAACGAATTTGGTCATTACCTCATGCACAATGCAGATTTTGTAGGGCCCGCGCATTTTAAGGGCCAACTATATGATTGCGGCGAGTATCCCGGCGCATTAGCGGACAACAATGGTTATAATATAAAAGGAAATATATACAGACTCCGAGATGCAACAGCTGCTTTAGCGGTGTTGGATGATTACGAAGGTTTTGGCTTAGATCAGGAACAACCTAATTTATTTATTCGTAAACTTATCTCAATAACTGTTGATGGTAGACCAAGTAGCTGTTGGATCTATCTTTATAACCTGTCAGTTGAGGGCCTGACCGAAATTATATCCGGCGATTACATGGCTTATCTAAAAGCATAAAAAAATCCCTTCGCGGCTTGCGCCGGAAGGGATCGGATTATTTAAGCTTTAGAGTGATTACAATTTAGCTGTTTTAACAGTTTTGATGATAACCGCAGCAACTTTGTATGGATCAGCAGCCGAGTTAGGACGACGATCTTCTAAGTAACCGCTCCAGTTGTGATCAACAGCGTAAAGAGGGATGCGGATAGAAGCACCACGATCTGATACACCATAGCTAAAATCAGTGATAGAAGCAGTTTCGTGTTTGCCAGTTAAACGTTGATCGTTATCAGCACCGTAAACAGCTATACACTCAGCAACTGCAGGGCGGAAAGCCTCGCAAACTGCTTTGAATTTAGCTTCGCTGTTAGCAGTACGCAATAATGTGTTGGAGAAGTTAGCGTGCATACCTGAACCGTTCCAGTCTAATTGACCAAGCGGTTTGCAATGCCAGTTAATTGATACTCCGTATTTCTCGCCAATTCTTTCTAATAAATAACGTGCAACCCAAATTTGGTCACCTGCTTCTTTAGCGCCTTTAGCAAAGATCTGGAATTCCCATTGTCCGGCAGCAACTTCTGCATTGATACCTTCAACGTTCAAACCAGCCTCTAAACATACGTCTAAGTGCTCTTCAACAATCTCGCGGCCATAAGCGTTATTAGCGCCTACTGAACAGTAGTAAGGGCCTTGCGGACCTGGGTAACCACCTGCCGGGAAACCAAGAGGTTTGTTGGTATTTGGATCCCAAAGGAAATATTCTTGCTCAAATCCGAACCAGAAATCATTGTCATCATCTTCAATCAGCGCACGACCATTGCTGGGGTGAGCAGTTCCATCAGAGCTGAGTACTTCACACATAACCAGGAATGCGCTCTTACGTTGCGGATCAGGTACTACA
>CBFGNU010000325.1:0-4148 GCA_965650195.1 uncultured Mucilaginibacter sp.
CATATCTTTGGGCCTTATACCACCCAGGGCAACGCTTTTGGTATCCATCCAGGTATAAAAGTTATCGGCTACGCCAAAAACATCAATGCCTTTTTTATAGAGCTGTTCAATTTGTAATATTTTTTCAGAGTAGATAGGATCGAAAGATTTCTTTTCCTTTTTATACCGCTGAATAGTACGTTCAGAAAGATGTAGGTAGGATGACCACTCCTCGAAACCAAAATTAATTTGAGTAGAAAGCCTGGTGAAATAAGGATACGGTACACCCTCTCTAACCATATTGGCCAGATTAAAGGAGTCATCATCAAAGGTTGGATATTTCTTTTCTTTACTCATGGCTTTGTCATCTGTCATCAAATTTACGACACTTGTCAAAGATAAACAAACATTTTTTAAAAAAAGTTTTTTTTAGATGTCATTAAGGTAAAAAACTCCGTAGGAGTTAAAAGGTCGGTAGAAAAATAGCTGGAGAGAAAAGCGTGCCATGGGTACGCCACTTAGGTTGCATACCTACGGCATGCATGTGTCTTTTTAACATTCTCTACCGACCTTTTGCGTCTATGACGCATTGATTTAGCAAATTCCTTCACTAAACCACATGCCCCACCGGGATGATACTACATTTTCGTTCCATAGGAACGTTTGATGCCACTCTTAAGCGAACACCAATAGCATATCAAACAACTTAGCAATATGCTGTTGCAGTATTTGTTGGACTTCTTTTATATCTACATCGCGGCCTAATTCCTTTTGCAGGGATGTTACCGCTTTGTCGTCTATCCCGCAGGGAACAATATTTTTAAAATAATCTAAACTACTGTTAACATTTAGCGCAAGCCCGTGCATGGTAACCCAGCGACTGCAGCGTACACCCATAGCACATATTTTGCGGGCACGTTCGTTATCGGCATCAAACCAAACACCGGTATAGCCCGAGTAACGTCCGGCAGTCAGCCCATAATCAGCCAAAGTAAGTATGATGGCCTCCTCCAGTTTGCGCAGGTATAAATGTATGTCTGTAAAAAAATTATCCAGGTCTAATATGGGATAACATACCAATTGCCCCGGCCCGTGATAAGTAATATCACCACCGCGGTTAATGGGGTAAAAGCTGGCATGCTTTTCTTCTAATCCGGCATCATCAAGTAGCAGGTTTTCAGCCTTACCACTTTTCCCTAACGTATAAACATGCGGATGCTCGCAAAAGATCAGATAATTAGGTGTTATATCCTGGTGCTCCTCATCGGCTGTTAATAAAGCTGTTCTGTTGCGTATGGCAGTTTTTATAGCAATGGTATCAGCAAAAATAGCTTCCTGTTTATCCCAGGCTGCTTTATAATCTATCAGTCCCCAGTCCTGTACCTCAACGTTGTTATTCTTCATCACTTATCCCTTTACGTACCCTATCATGTAGTCTTCATATTGCAGGTAGCCCACTGTGTAGCTCAGATCAACATCTTCATTTTTAAGGTTGGCATCAACCCATCCTTTCTCCTCAAAATTAAATGGCTGCAATAGAATATTGTCTACAAACGATACCTCGCGTTGCCCATAGCATTTATATATAGCTTCCTTAGCGCACCAGCAAACATATAGTTGTTCAATTTTATGTTGCGGCTCAATAAAGTCAAGTTCGGCCGGGCGCATAAATTTATGGGCAATGCGCTCCACCTTTTCTTTTATCTGTTCCACATCAATACCAACAGGGCTTTTACGGCTTATCATTACAGCAGCATAATCAAAAGAGTGGCTTAAAGAGATGTGGTAGGGCAATGTAAATAAGTAAGGCTTGCCATGATCATCAATCCGGCAGTCTATGTACTCTTCGGTATTAAGCATTTTACGTAGTAAAACACGGGTGCCAAGCCAGTGCAGGTGGCGTTTACCGTTACTTATGCCTTCTACAAAAGCCTTTTCGTCTGTGTTAAGTTGCAGCTGTTGGTATAGCTCATCGGCTTGTTCCTCAATCTTCCAGAGCGCAAACTCAGTATCATCATCAATCCGTTGGCGGTATGCTATAGCCATAAAGTAAAATTGCAAAAAGCATGGCAAACTTATGTTAATTAATTCTAATTTTAAGCGCGCAATCAACCTTCTCCCAATGATTTTATCAGACAAACGTATTCTTGAGGAAATTGACAACGGAAACATTGTAATTGAGCCTTTTAAACAGGAATGTCTCGGTTCAAACTCATACGACGTGCATTTAGGCAAGCACATGGCTACCTACCGCAACCGCATGTTAGATGCTAAAATGCATAACGAGATAGATGCTTTTGAAATACCTAAAGAAGGCTTTGTTTTGCAACCTAATACCCTGTATTTGGGGGTAACCATGGAGTATACAGAAACCCATAAACATATTCCGTTTTTAGAGGGTAAATCAAGCACGGGGCGTTTGGGTATTGATATACATGCCACAGCCGGTAAAGGCGATGTGGGCTTTTGCAACACCTGGACACTTGAAATATCGTGCATACAGCCCGTGCGTGTTTATCCGGGAATGCCGATAGGGCAGCTTATTTATTTTGTAGTTGAGGGTGATGTTGAAACCAGCTATAGCCAGAAGACCAACGCTAAGTATACTAATCCATCAACACGCCCTGTTGAGAGCATGATGTGGAAGAATACGTTTTAATGCGGGTTTTTTATGGTTTTTGAGTAAATTTGCTCCCCGCATGTCCACCCAAACAAAAGAAGAAACCTTTACGCTGGAAGAACTCCTGGCCGGATTAAAAGAAATGCATCGTTTAATATTATGGAACGATGATTTTAACACCTTTGACCATGTGATACATTGTATGATGAAGTACCTTGATTACACTGAAGGGCAAGCGGGCAAAATAGCCTGGAAAGTACATAATGAAGGTAAGTGCGCTGTTTTAGAAGGTTCTTTTACAGAGATGGAGATCTATCGGAAAATTTTGCAGCAAGAGGGGCTGACTGTGTCGGTGGAGTAGCAAGCAAATGGCTTAAATTGTTTACAATTACTAGTAATACGGAACGTTATTTATAAGCAGAATTAAACCATTGGTGGCATTTATATTCGGATCCGAAGTAGCATCAATCAGCCCCGACGATGTGGAGTAAGTTTTTATAAAATGAGATTCCTCATCCCATGTACTTGCCTTTAAAGAATAAATTTTATCAGCGGTAATCACCGCATTGCCCAACAATGCAGCATCCCACAAGGTTTTCCCTGTTGTAATATCAATCTTTGTTAACCAATCAGTTCCCCCTGTACCATACACAAATAAATCTGAATTACCACCTAAACCTCCGTAGATCATAGGTATCTTCCATAATAGAGCACCGGTATTTTTATCTACCGCATATAATTTATCCTCATAACCATTAGCACTACCTACAGGAAAAAAAACAGCATTGCCAATTACCAGCGGCCTTGATGCCACAGGGTAGGCTCCTAATTTTTCGGGGAAATTGTAAACTACTTTTTTTACCCCTGTTTTTCCCTCAAAAGCGCATAAGCTACTTGTGTATGGATGAAAATAATCGCCTGTTGGGTAAGTATGTACTATATAGACAATGCCGTCTTTAATATATGGATTGCCTAATTGAGACTCATAGCCCGCGGGATAACGCCATATTTCCCTACCATTTTTAACGTCGTAAGAAATTAAGGTGCTGTTATGGCTTGTGTTAGGGTTGGCTGACACCAAAATATCGTTATCTATAGCAAAGTTATAGCTTTCAGAAATAAATTCACTCTTCCAAATTTCATGCCCATTGGTTGAATTAATTGCAAAAACTGCATTCGTATGTATTTCGTAAAGTATGCCTTTATTATAAAAAAATTGCTTTACGGATCTCTCTGACTTACTTGGCACAGACCAAAACGTTGCGCCTGTTTTAATATTTAATGCATAAAGGGTGCCCCTGGTGATTGAGTTGTCAACAGAATAGACAAATAAAGTATCATTAGATATAACCACTGCGGATGCTTCCAGTTTATGCTTACTCCACACATAATAACCGGTAGTTGTATAGCAACTAAAGCGATCGCGAAGTGTATGGGTAAATATGAACGAGTTTTCTTTCTCAATTTTAAAATCAAGTTTTTTTTCCACGCCATTAACTATGGCTGTTATTTCTCCGGTGTAGGTTTTAGTAGCTAAAATATCATTAAA
>CBFGNU010000326.1:0-4138 GCA_965650195.1 uncultured Mucilaginibacter sp.
CAGAGATTAAAAACTCTAATGTGGTGCGCAGATTAGGTTTAGAACCGCAGAAATATTTTGTAGTATCGTCACATCGTGAAGAAAACATCAACAGCGAAAAAAACTTTACGGGACTGATTGACAGCCTTAATTTAATTGCCGAAAAATACAGGTTCCCTATAATAGTAAGCACACATCCGCGTACCCGAAATATGATAGAGAGTAAAGCCATTAAGGTTAGGCCCGAGGTGCAATTTTTAAAGCCCATGGGTTTCAATGATTATAACGCCCTGCAAATGAATGCCTATGCAGTGCTGTCTGATAGTGGTACTATATCCGAAGAGTCTTCGATACTTAACTTTCCGGCGTTAAATATCCGCGATGCGCATGAGCGTCCTGAAGCAATGGAGGAAGCATCAGTTATGATGGTTGGTATGAACACTGAACGCATATTGCAGGGGCTTACACAATTACAATATCAAAAAACCGGCGATGAAAGAAACTTTAGGCGAGTTAATGACTATTCAATGCCTAATGTGTCTGATAAGATGGTGCGCATAATAATCAGTTATGTTGATTATATAAAAAGGGTTGTTTGGAGTGAATAAAAGAAAAATACTTATACATACTATTGTATTTAGTCCGGACGCCGTTTCTACAGCTTACCTATACAATGATATTGCCGTAAAATTTGCTGAAAGCGGTTATGATGTTGTAGTATTAACAACTACCCCACATTATAATATTTTACCCGAAAAATTAAAGGAACAGCCCTTGGTGCGCAAATGGGGCGGCCTATATTATCAAAGTAATTATAAGGGCATAAAAGTGCTGCACGTACCGCAAAAAAAATTCAGTAGCCCATTGCTTCGGATCTGCGGTTTTTTTTACTGGCACGTTGTATCTTTAGCATTGGGATTGATGCAGAAAAAGATATCTGTAATATTGTCACCGTCACCTCCGTTAACCATTGGCTTTATAAATATAATTATAGCAAAATTAAAAGGAGCAAAGGTTATTTACAATGTGCAGGAGATATATCCAGATTTCCTCATCAATCAACGAAATTTAAAGAGCATATTTGTTATAAAGATTTTAAAAACACTTGAAAAGTTTGTTTATAACAGATCTGACGCTGTTACTACAATTGACAGCGTTTTTTATAATACCATACTACCAAGGTTTAAAAAATCCGAAAAACTGCTTGTTATACCAAATTTTGTTGATACAACTATATACAAACCTTTATCATTAGAACAGATAAATTTAGATCCTGCATCTTTCCCAGTTAATCCCGGTGTTTTAAGATTGTTGTATGCCGGCAATATAGGCCACGCGCAAGAATGGGAAACCTTGCTTTGTATTGCTGAACGATTAAGGGATCATCCGGTTGAGTTTTTTATAATAGGTGAGGGTGTTATGAAGCCGTATGTAGAAGAGCAAGTGAAGAAAAGAACTTTACAGAAAGTGTATATTTTAGGTTACCAACCCCGCGATTTGATGCCACAAATATTGGCGTATTCACACCTCAACTTTATTTTTATGACGGAAGGTATGGACGGGCAAGGTTTTCCATCAAAGGTTTATACAATAATGGCCTGTGAAAAACCTTTGCTGATAGTATCAGGCAAAAATACCCCAATTACTAATTTTCTGGAACCATTAGAATGTGCCTACATAGTGCATACTCGCGATTTTGAAGATCGATGCAAAGAACTTGTTGATTTTATAATTGGGGTATTGAATTCGCCCGAAAGATTAAAACAGATGGGCACAAACGGCTTCGCCGAAATTGGAAAAAACTATTCAAAAAAAACGGTGGTGAGAAAATACGTTGACTTGGTAAATGAAATTATCCAAAGCTGATGAAAACGATAGCTATTACAGGCGCTTGGGGATTTGTCGGCCAAAATTTAATGAGCTATTTGCGCAACGAGCAACTGCAATTACAAGCTTTATTGCGTAGCCAGCTGCAGAGTGATATTATTTCTTTTGACGAAGGTTGTGAGGTAATTGTACATTTGGCGGGTAAGGCGCACGACCTGAAAAATACTTCCGAACCTGACGAATATTACAAAGTGAATTTTCAACTCACACAGAAGCTTTACGATGCATTTTTGCAATCGAACGCAAAAAAATTCATATACATTAGTTCGGTAAAAGCGGCTGCCGACAGCCTTGACAATAAGCTGGACGAAGATGTAGTTCCAAATCCGGCAACACATTATGGCAAATCTAAACTAATGGCCGAAAAGTATATACAAAGTCAACCATTGCCAGAGGGGAAAGCCTATTACATACTCAGACCTTGTATGATACACGGCCCCGGTAATAAAGGCAATCTTAATCAATTGTATCACTTCGTTAAAAAAGGCATACCTTATCCCTTAGCTGGTTTTAATAATCAACGGTCATTTTTAACAGTACAAAACTTGTGCTTTATCATAAATGAATTAATTAAAAGTGCTGACACGCCGGTTGGCATTTATAATGTGGCAGACGATGAACCCATGTCTACTAATAAAGTGATACAAATATTATCTGAATCAGTACAACGAAAACCTAAACTTTGGGCCATATCACCGTCGCTAATTAAACTTATAGCTAAAGCGGGCGATTGGTTACATTTGCCGTTAAATACCGAGCGATTAAAAAAAATGACAGAAGATTACGTGGTGGATAACAACAAAATAAAAAAAGCTTTAGGAAAAGCTTTGCCATTAACTACCGCCCAAGGCCTGTTACTAACGGCCAAATCTTTTAAGATATAAAAAGATGAGTTTTTATTTTATAAGTGGGTTTGTAATTACCCTTTTTTTGGTTGAACTGCTCTACTTTAAAATAGCCGACAAATATAATATTATCGATCGGCCTAACCACCGCAGTTCGCATACACAAATAACAATACGGGGCGGAGGTATAATTTTTAGTGTTGCAATTATACTGGTTGCTGCACTCAACTTTAAGTATCCCTACTTCATTATCGGGTTAATGCTGATAACTTTTATCAGTTTCATTGATGATGTTAAACCACTAAGTAACACTTTGCGTATAGCCACGCACCTGGCGGCGGTAACATTATTATTTTACCAATTAAATATTTTAATTTTGCCATTTTATTGGATATTATTTGCATTTATTTTTGTTATAGGTACTATTAATGCCGTTAATTTTATGGATGGTATTAATGGCATAACCGGCGGATATGGGTTGGTAGCATTAAGTACTTTATGGTATATAAATAGAAGCACCGCATTTACTGATGATATTTATTTGATTGCAGCGATAATATCTGTGTTGGTTTTTTGTTTTTTCAATTTCAGAAAACGGGCCAGATGCTTTGCCGGCGATGTGGGTAGTATAAGTCTATCATTCATAATTTTATTCTTTTTGCTTCAATTGATCATTAAAACGCAAAATGTAAGCTATATACTTATTTTACTTATATACGGTTTGGACACTGTTACAACTATTCTGTTCCGGCTTATAAGAAGAGAAAATATATTTGAAGCGCACAGAAGTCATTTTTATCAATTTCTTGCAAACGAAAAACAAATGTCGCACATGTTGGTTGCTTTGTTGTACATGATAGCTCAAGAATTAATTAATATTTTTTTATTAAATAATGGTACATTTAAAATATTAAATCTAATACTGTGTATATTTGCGATAACATTAGCAGTGGTTTTTTTTAGGTTAATACTTGAGGGAAGGGAAAAACTTTTAAAGAGGAGCACAGATTAACTAAAACTTTAACCTTATTAATTTTAATATTTAGTGATACTCTTTGGCTATAACTATAGGCATGTTACGCTACTTAATAAAAACCTATGAATTCGTCTTTATTTTTAAAGCACCTTAATATTGTTCCTCGTTGGATAATATTTGCACTTGACTTGTCTATAAGCATCTTATCTTTAACAGGGGCCTATTTAATTAAATACAATTTTAATTTCTCGAACCTTGATCAGGTTGAATACAGCCAAAATGTGCTACTTGTTGCAGGCGTAAGTGTTGCTGTTTTCTTTTCATTAAGGATATACAGTGGTATCATCAGATACACCAGTATGCAAGATACCTTCAGAATATTGATGGCTGTATTGATTAATTTTAGTATTTTTTTCTTATTTTAGTCCCCCTCATTATATTTTGAGTTTTT
>CBFGNU010000327.1:0-4122 GCA_965650195.1 uncultured Mucilaginibacter sp.
CGCCGGTAATTGGATTGAATGATTCGGGCGGGGCACGTATACAGGAGGGTGTGGTGTCATTAGGCGGTTATGCCGATATATTTTACCGTAATACAATGGCATCGGGCGTGGTGCCGCAAATTTCGGCCATTATGGGCCCCTGCGCAGGCGGTGCCGTTTACTCGCCCGCTATTACCGACTTTATTTTGATGGTTGAGCATACCTCGTATATGTTTGTTACCGGCCCTAACGTGGTAAAAACCGTTACCCACGAGGTGGTTACCTCCGAAGAACTAGGCGGGGCCAATACCCATGCAAGTAAATCGGGCGTAACGCATTTTGCCTGTGCTAATGAGATAGATGCTATCCAACACGTAAAAAAACTGTTATCATACATGCCGCAAAATTGCGAAAGCATGGCGCCATCTCTGCCGTATGAGCCGCAAAATGAATTGCGCGCTGAACTGGCCGATCTGCTTCCTGAGGCAGTTTCTCAGCCCTATGATGTACGCGAGGTAATAAACCATGTAATTGATGCGGATAGTTTTTTAGAGGTGCATAAGGATTTTGCTGAGAATTTAGTGGTAGGATTTGCACGCCTGGCCGGCCGTAGTATAGGCGTAGTTGCCAATCAGCCTGCATTTTTGGCGGGGGTGTTGGATAGGCATGCATCTGTAAAAGGAGCACGATTTGTTCGTTTTTGCGATAGTTTTAATATACCATTGCTGGTTTTTGAAGATGTGCCGGGCTTTTTACCGGGCACAGATCAGGAATGGAATGCCATTATTACCCACGGTGCCAAGTTGCTTTATGCTTTTTGCGAGGCTACAGTGCCGCGGGTTACGGTTATTTTACGCAAAGCATACGGGGGGGCTTATGATGTAATGAACTCTAAACACATTGGCGCGGATATGAATTATGCATGGCCTACTGCGGAGATAGCCGTAATGGGGGCAAAAGGCGCGGCAGAAATTATTTTTAAGCGCGAAATAAACGCTGCGGCCGACCCGGAGTCGAAGTGGAGAGAAAAGGAGCAGCTGTACTCAGAAACCTTTGCCAACCCATATAGGGCAGCCGAGCGTGGTTTTATTGACGAAGTTATTGAACCTGCCGAAACAAGGCTTAAATTGATAAATGCTTTTAAAATGCTGGAGAATAAAGTGGTGAATAACCCGCGCAAGAAACACGGAAATATTCCGTTATAACATGCGCAAATGCGATAATTAATACATTAACTGAATATATTTAAATGAAAAAGATGAGAGTGATCAAAAAATTAGTACTCGCAATATGTTTGTGCATACCGCTGTTTACGTCAGCACAGGAAGCTAAAAAGCCGGTATCAGGCTGGCAAAACCTCGACTTTAAAACCGACTCGGCTTTTGGTATCAGCACCGAAAGAGCTTATAACGAACTGCTGAAAGGCAAGAAACACACCACTGTATTGGTGGCGGTGATAGACGGCGGGGTAGATACCGCCCACGAGGATCTGAAGGATGTGCTTTGGATAAATCCGAAAGAGAAAATTGGCGATAAAATAGATAACGATAAAAATGGTTATGCTGATGATGTGCATGGCTGGAATTTTATCGGGTCGGCTAAAGGAAATGTAAATTACGATAACCTGGAGATAACCCGGCTGGTGCGTAGTTACAATGCAAAGTTTGCAGCACTGGACACAAATAAATTGACAGGTGCAGATGTTGCTGCTTTTGCTGAGTATCAAAAACTAAGAGCCGATTTTAATAAAGATGTAACCGGCGCAAGGAAAACTTTCACCGGCGTAGATAATTTTAAGGTTGCCCTGGAGAATATTCTGGCAGCAATAGGAAAAAAAGACCCGACGGCTGATGAGTTAGCTAAATATCAAGCAAAAAACACCCGCGAGGCCAATGTGCAAAGAAAGGTGCTTGCCGCATTGCCGGATTACAAAAACATAAGTGATTTTATAGAGAAAGAGGTAACGCCTGCATGGGACCATTATAAAGAGCAGTTAGATTATAATTATAATCTTGATTTTGATCCGCGCAATATAGTTGGCGACAATTACGGCAATAGCGCCGAGCGTTTTTACGGCAGCTCAGATATAACCGGCCCTAACGCAGATCACGGCTCGCATGTATCAGGTATTATTGGTGCCAACAGAACCAACGGAATAGGCATTCAGGGCGTTGCTGATGATGTTAGAATAATGGGTGTTAGGACCGTACCTAACGGCGATGAACGCGACAAAGATGTGGCCAACGCTATACGTTACGCCGCTGCCAATGGCGCACGTGTTATCAACATGAGCTTTGGCAAAGCATACTCATATGATAAAAAGGCTGTTGATGATGCCGTTAAATTTGCCATGAGCAAAGATGTATTGATAATACATGCAGCAGGTAACGATAACAAAAACACAGAGAAGGATAACAATTTCCCGAGCCGTGTATACGAAGATAAGAGCGGACAGGCTCAGGCATGGATTGAAGTAGGCGCATCGGGGCCTAAAAACGATGAGACATTAAAAGCTGTTTTTTCTAATTACGGCAAAACTACTGTCGACGTGTTTGCTCCGGGTGTTGATATTAACTCAAGCACACCCGGCTCAAAGTATGCGTTACACAGTGGTACAAGTATGGCCGCGCCGGTGGTTGCTGGTTTAGCTGCGCTTATCCGTTCCTACTACCCAAAATTAACGGCTTTACAGGTTAAGGATATTATTTTAAAATCGGTTGTGAAGATTGATCATAAAGTAGCGTTAAAGGAGGGAGAAAGCAGCCGCGAAGTTAGTTTTGATGAGCTTTGTGCAACGGGTGGAATAGTTAATGCTTATAACGCGCTTAAACTGGCCGCAACTTATAAATAGTCTTTAACGGCTTTTCGGGATAGATAAGCCTTTCTAAAAACGGTTAATTTTCGTTTCACCATGGAACAAAAATTAACCGTTTTATATCATATTGATAATCAGGTGATGGTTTGATTTTTACAGTTAAATTTCCTGACTTATAAGTAGTTTCACAGTGTTTCAGGCATTAGTATTATTACATTGGCATTCAGACTATTGTAAAAAATAACGTTTCACACGTTTCAACTGTGTTATATATGAAATGAAACGGAACACCGGCAAAAACTATCTAATATCCAGCTTGCTTAACTTCAGACACGATGTTACAAATAGAGCAAATACGCCCTGAGCTTACCTGGCGTTTACGGCGTGACGTACTCTATCCCGATGAACCGCTCTACCAAATGGAAATGGAGGAGGATAATCATGGCTATCATTTTGGCGCTTTTGCTGATAACCAGCTGGTGGCGGTGGTGTCGTTGTTTCTTAAGGACGAGGATGCACAGTTCCGCAAGTTTGCCGTAATACCCGCAGCGCAAGGGAAGGGTGTGGGCAAAGCCATGCTTGATTACATAACCGGTTTTGCTATGAATGAGGGGTGTAGCCGACTATGGTGCAATGCACGTGTATCGGCTATTGGCTTTTATGCTAGGTACGGACTCAGGCAAACGGGTAATGCCTTTAATCGTAACGGGGTTGACTATGAGATAATGGAAAAGGAGATCAAAAATTAAGAACATTATATGTATGGCTTTGTTATATTTGCTTTCGGCCGTTTAAAGGCCAAAAAGCCGAATACGATATGTCTAAAAAGAAATCCGAAAAGCAACCTCATGTTGCAGTTGTAAACGATAAATCATTATCCTTTCTCGAAAAATACATTAACAACGCTTCGCCTACCGGTTTTGAGTGGAAAGGGCAAGAGCTTTGGTTAGATTACATTAAGCCTTATATTGACGATTACTACGTAGATAACTATGGCACCGCGGTAGGTATAATTAACCCCAAAGCTGAGTACAAAGTTGTTATAGAAGCGCATGCTGATGAGATCTCATGGTTTGTAAATTACATCACTAACGACGGGTTGATCTATGTTATCCGCAATGGCGGCTCTGACCACCAAATAGCCCCGTCAAAACGCGTGAACATCCATACCGACAATGGCGTGGTAAAAGCAGTATTCGGCTGGCCCGCCATCCACACCCGCTTAGGCGGTGAAAAGGAAGAAGCACCGTCACTTAAGAACATTTTCCTTGATTGTGGCTGCACTTCAAAAGATGAGGTGGAGAAACTGGGCATTCACGTAGGCTGTG
>CBFGNU010000328.1:0-4121 GCA_965650195.1 uncultured Mucilaginibacter sp.
CTTTGGTAAAAGCCGGTTACCAGGTTTTAATGGTTGATTTTAGGGGATACGGAAAGTCGAACGGCAAACCCACTCATCAGAATATTGCAGCAGATGGGCAAATGTTTGTTAACAGCGCGCTCAATCGTGCTGATGTAAAAAATACCAAAGTAATTATCTACGGCGCTTCAATAGGTACGCAAATAGCGGCTAAAATGGCCAAAGACAATAAAGCTAAGATAAGCGGCCTTGTTTTAGACGGAACAATTAGCTCCTTAACCGATATAGCCGCAGATCAATCGCCGGAGAGTCAAAGAGAGAATATTCGCCAGTTTTTGAAATTCCCATACGGTGCCAAAGACGATATTAAGGAAGTTGGGAGTATGCCAAAGTTATTTATACATAGTAAAGAAGACAAAGAAGTTCCGTACGCGCATGGTCAGGCCGTATTCGCCAATGCCGCAGAGCCTAAACAATTTATCACCTACACAGGCAAACATCTGGACGCTATCAGAACTGACCCTGCTAAAATTATAGCAGCTATAGACATTATGATTAAGTAGCTGTTATAAGTTGACATACTTAGGTAATTGTGAGCTGGTTGAGGTGTTCCAATTTGACGTTCAAAAGGTGTTCCAAACTGTTCCATTTTCAGGTAGAAATTGAAAATGCTTTCAATGTTTTCATTATCAGCCACTTAACAGATATTTGCAGCTAATCTTACTGACTTATAAGTAGTTTCAAAGTGTTCCAAACTGTTCCACTATAAAATGAAAAAGTGCTGATGGACAACTAGTTAGTTCCGTCAGTCGATTTGTAAAAAATTTAAGGCATTATATTTTTTGGAACACCACCACTCGCCATTCATCCCCACTCATTAGTTACTTATCCCTTGACCGCTGCCGCTTTTTTAAATAGCTTTACCGGCATTATAACAAATCAGCAAAAATGAATTATTGGTTAGTAAAGTCGGAGCCTGAAAAATACAGTTGGGATAAATTTGTTGCCGATGGCCGCACCTTTTGGGATGGCGTGCGCAATTATGCGGCCCGCAATAACCTGCGCGGCATGCAGGTGGGCGACCTGGTATTGTTTTACCACAGTAATGAGGGTAAAGAGGTTGTGGGTATAGCTAAAGTAGTAAAAGAGGCCTATCAGGATCCTACTACGGATGATACCAACTGGGTTGTGGTAGAGCTTTCGCCGGTTGAAAAACTGGATAAGCCCGTTACGCTTGCACAAATTAAAGCGGACGAAGCGCTAAAGGATATTCAACTGGTCCGGTTAAGCAGGCTGTCAGTAGCCAGCATTAAGCCCGAAGAATTTGATCACATTATAAAATTAGGAAGCAATTAATAGCCATGTTTAACGGGTACAGATACCATGAACTACAGAAAATTTAAAGATACAGCCATAGCCGAAGTTGGCTTAGGCACCTGGCAATTAGGCAGCGCCGATTGGGGTAATATTAATGATGATGACGCTTTTGCCATCTTATCAACTTATGTTAACGGCGGCGGCAATTTTATTGATACCGCTGATGTGTATGGCATGGGTGTAAGCGAGCAGGTGATAGGCCGGTTTCTAAAGACCGTTAGCACACCCATTTATGTTGCCACAAAACTGGGTCGCCGCGGTGATGAGCCCAATGGCTGGCCGCAGAATTTTACCTATGATGCTATGCGCCGCCAGGGGGAGGATTCACTTCGACATTTGGATGTACCGCAATTGTTTTTAGAGCAGCTGCATTGCATCCCTACTGAAGAAATGCGCTCAGGCCGAGTGTTTGACCATCTCCGTCAGTTACAGCAGGAAGGTTTAATAGCCAACTTTGGCGCCAGTGTTGAAACATCAGAGGAAGCTTTGATATGTTTAGAGCAGGACGGATTGGCATCGTTGCAAATTATATTTAACCTGTTCCGCCAGCACGTAGCCGATGAAGTATTTGCCAAAGCCGCCGAAAAGGGCGTTGCTATTATAGCACGTGTGCCCCTGGCCAGTGGCTTGCTAACCGGAAAGTTTAACCAACAAACAGCTTTTGCTGCTAATGACCACCGTAACTACAACGCCAACGGCGAGAAGTTCAACGTAGGCGAGACATTCTCGGGAATTGAATACAATGAAGGTGTACGCTTGTCAGAAAAAATCGGGTCGATGTTACCGGACGAACGTATGGCGCAATGGGCCATCAGGTGGATATTAGATCATCCGCAGGTAACAACAGTTATTCCCGGCGCATCTAAAGTAAGCCAGGTTGAAACTAATATACACGCTTCAACATTGCCGCCGTTACCGGCACAAACTTTCAGCAATCTGCGTAAGCTTTACGATGCTGAAATTTATGATAAGATAAGAGGGGTTTATTAAATATTTGGCGGCTTAATACTAAATGGTTAGTTTTAAGTCGCCAACAATAAAGCGTTATCCTCATGATAAATCTTCCCTCATTCAATATCCGTGCCTTTTTGTTTTTAAGTGTTTTTGTTGTGATTGCCTTTAATGTAGTCGGACAAAAGCTGCCCAACAAGCAGGAGGGAAGCGCTCGCGCGCCTGAGAAAATCAAAATTGACGGCAAGACAAATGAGTGGGATTTTAAGGCATATAATACTGCTACCGATGTGTTTTATACCGTGGCGCATGACAATGAAAACATCTACCTGGCCGTAAAAGCTAAGGATGAGGGTATTGTACGCAAAATTTTAAGCGGCGGAATTACCTTTATTATTAACAACACAGGCAAAAGATCAGACGAAAATGCTGCTACCATCAGGTATCCGCTATTTAATTACAAAAATAAGCCTGACGTTAAATTTTCCCTTAAGGCTGTGCCTGCAGATAGTGTAGACTATGTAGTATCAGCCAATAATAAAAGTTTTATAAGCAAAGGAAAGTTTATCAGGACAGCGGGTATAAAGGGGATGGATACACTGATCTCAGTTTATAACACCGATGGAATTAGTTTGGCGTCGTCTTTTGATAAAGAAATGTGCTATAACTATGAGCTTGCTATATCGCGGAAATTGGTTAACGATTTAGTGAACGCCGAGGGTAAATTTGCTTATAAAGTTATGCTCAATCCTATCAGTTTTGATGATACCCCGGGCATTACTATAAAGCGCGATGCAGGTGGTACCATAATGTCTATTTCTGTTATTAAAAGTAATGCATTGCCCAATATGAATCAAAGCATATCAAGCATTACTGACGTCTCGGGTGAGTACAGTTTAAAATAAATTTAGCCATTACTGCTTGCCAAAATAGCTGGATATATCAAAGTAAACCTGTACCTCTCTATTATCAGTAGTGGAGATATTAACTATTTCATGCTGCTTGTCTTTATAAACCTCGTACCGTTGCGACACCCTTTTACTGCCCGGAAATAAAGCGAGCAGCTGGGTATTTTCCGCGTCAATCCCGGCTCTTTCTGTTTTTTCGTTGATGATGATCGCTTTGTCAAATGAGGTGCCGTCGCGCTCGGGAGCAAACATGGTAGCAGTTTTTGGGAGAGGTTTGTCGGTTGTTCCTTCAACCGTGTTTTTATTGCTTGAGCAGGCTGCTACTATTGCTGAGCATACAATCAGGGCAAAAAGTTGATTTTTCATACTTAGTAGATTATATATTACAATAAGCCACTAAAGCATAAAAAAGTTTTTATTCCTTATCTATAAAAAGCGCCTTTAACTCGGTGGCGTCATGAGGTTTCAATTTGCCGTCTAATATTAAACGTAACTGGCGGCGGCGTAATGCACTGTCGTATAACGCCTGCTCGGCAGGCGTTTCGGGCACCAGCTCCGGCACCGGGATCTTATTTCCGGCTTTATCCAAGGCTACAAAAGTATAGTAGGCCTCGTTGCTTTTAACACGCGTGCCCGATGGGATGTTCTCCGCATATACATCCATACGTACTTCTACCGAGGTAGTAAATGCCCGTGATACCCGCGCCTCAATGGTTACCACATCGCCCAATTTAATAGAATGCTTAAAAGAAACACTATCGACAGATACAGTTACCGCCAGGCTGTTGCAATGTTTTTGCGCTGATATGGCGGCGGCGATATCCATCCAGTGCAGCAAACGGCCCCCCATCAGGTTGTGCAGCATATTGGTATCATTGGGTAGCACCAACTCATTCATAACGGTGT
>CBFGNU010000329.1:0-4087 GCA_965650195.1 uncultured Mucilaginibacter sp.
TTAACCGGTTTAAAGGCAACTAATGTTACCTTAACGCAGTACCTGGTTGATGCCACGCATAGCAACTCTTACGAGGTTTGGAAAAAGATGGGATCACCGCAAAGCCCAACTAAAGAGCAGATAGCCACATTAGAAAAAGCAGGTATGCTGGAAGCCGTTGGTAAACCGCAGAAACTGGCTGTTAAAAATGGCAACCTGACCATCAATACCTCGTTGGCAAGGCAGGGTGTGGCGCTGCTGAAACTCGACTGGTAAGAAATATTTAATAAACGACAACAGCCAATAGGACCCTTATTTAAAGTCCTATTGGCTATTCGTTTTTAGGGATGATCCAAAATAAATGCGTTACCAAAAAAATAAATAAGTAATTTATTGAATATCAAATAGTTATATATTTAATGTGAAACTACTTATTCGTCAGTAAAATTAGCTGTGGATTTGCTGTAAATTTCTGATTATGAGTATATTGCAAATGGCTAAAAACGACAATTTTTTGCCGTTTTTTGGATCAGTTTGGATCACTTTAACAACACAATAGCAACACAATAGCAACAGTTTAGCAACACTTTTGCAACAGGCGTATAAACCTGTTTCAGGATTAGCATCAGCTTGTAGATTACCGGAAAAGCAAGCTTATTAACTACACTAAATCCTAATTAAGCTACAGTTTATTTTATTGAAATACAATAAGTTACGCTTTTGAAGCTAATTGCATAGCGGACCGATTGTTGATTAACAAGGTTGTCATACAACGACAATCTAATTAAACAAGCAATGATCAAATTATCAACAATTACAGTGATGCTTTTTGCATTCGCATTAGGCACTTTAGGGTTTACTAATTCCGCTTCCGCCCAAAAATACAAAACTACTGCCGACACCCTTAAATTAAATAAAAAGTATGGCCAGGTGAAGGTGGAACTTGCCAAATTAAATTCAAAGCTAATTGAAGAGCAAAATAAAACTGCCGGTTATCAATCTAAAATAGTGTCTACCGCTCAGGATGCGGCCACATCTGCCCAGAGCAGTAAAGAAACTGCTGCTACAGCAACTAACGGCGATATGGGTGACGCTAAAATCGCTATGAAACAGGCAAAGAAGGCAAGCAACCAGGCTGATGATGCCGGCGACGCGAAGAGCGACAAATACGATAACGCTAAGGACATAAAGAAGCTGACAGAAAAGATCAATAAAAAGAAAGAAATACTAATTGACCTTGAACAGCAAAAAGCCGCTATAATGGCAAAAGTTACTGTTCCCGCTGCTGCGTAAGTAACAGAGCGGTCCATAAAAAAAGCGTGTTGGCTTCCCAACACGCTTTTTTTATGTAATAAGGTTTTACGCCTCTATCGCGTCATAAACAATCACTTTGTCCCAAAGCGGACTGCATTCTTCAACAAATTTTAAGTGGATCGGGTCGTCCTGATAGGCTTTTTGTCCTGCCAGGTCGCTGAAACGCATTAATTCAGAAACCGCCCAGCTGTTATCTACCACGTCGCGCTTTTCGGTACTGGCTACAACGCCAACATGCAACTCGCGTACGCTTTTAATTTTTCCCAGGCTTTTTACACCCGCAATTAATTTATCGCGATCGGCTTTTGAGTTGGGGTTCTTTAACCAGAATAATACATGGTGTACTACCGGATATTTATCTGCTGCATTGTTTGTTGACATGGCTGATGCTGCTGTTCCCGCGGCCAATACGGCTGTGGTTGTTAAAAATTTTCTTCTGTTGGTTGATTTCATAAGATGGTTACTTCTGATAGCTAAAAGTAAGTGATTTATAAGATATAGATGTTATTCTATCTTAATTATTAGTTGACGGAAATCTTTACTTCCCCACACTTACCAAAACACTCGCATGTGGCGCAATTACCCTTGATAAAACCGCATCTGTTTGCGTTACAGACTTACCGCTCCACAGGTCGGTTACTTTAACTTTTCCCGTTAAGCCAAGGTCCTTCAGGTTTACAGATATTGTGCTCGCATCTTTATCGCCAATGTTAAACAGTGCGATATAACGCTCGCCGGTTTTGCTATTGCGCGACGTAACCGCTACCTGTCCGTTTTCCATAAATAATTGCTTTACATCGGTACCTTCACGGTGCATTTTTAATACGTCCTTATTGTTAAGCAACGATAGGGTAAAAGCATCGTTAGATGGCATATCGCCACCAAACATCAGCGGTGAACGGAAAATGGTAAAGAAGCTCATCAGCGACACCTGCTCATCTTTGGTTAAACGGGTCATGCGATCAACACCGCGCTCGCCACGTACCGCTATACGGCCCAATGGGATCATATCACAATCGGGCCAAGTGCCGGGCGCAATGTACGGATACCAGCCCTTTGCTACATTCATCAGGTGAACAAGATCTTTCCATATATCCCAAACATCATCAACCATGCGCCACATGTTGGCATGTTCTTTCACATGGTCGGCGTTGGCAATTGGTGTTTCGCCGGGAGAAGTGCTTAACACTATTGGTCTGCCGGTTTTATCAATCGCTTTTCTAATCAATTCTATCTCGCCCAAGTGGTAGGGGCGCGAAAGATCGTCTATCTTAATAAAATCTACCCCCCATGATGCATACAGCTCCATTATAGAATTGTAATACTCTTGCGCCCCCGGTTTATCCGCAAGTACGGTATAATTATCCCTCAGCCATCTACATTGTAATGCTGTGGTATATATCTTATCTGCAGTAATGCCATTAGCGCCTTTTATGGGCAGTTTTTCGTTAACAGCTTTTACTGGTACGCCGCGCATAATGTGTATACCGAATTTTAAACCTTTACTATGCATATAGTCAGCCAGCGGTTTAAAGCCTTTGCCATTGGCAGATGACGGGAATTTTTTGATAGACGGCAAATATCTGCCGTACTCATCCATTGCATAAATAGGGTCGGTTTGGTTGTAGCCGCCGGCCTTATCGTTCTCAACAAACCATCTGATATCAACCACAATGTATTCCCAGCCAAATTTTTTAAGATTGGCAGCCATGTAGTCGGCATTGGCTTTTACTTCAGCCTCGGTAACGGTAGGCCCGTAGCAATCCCAGCTGTTCCAGCCCATAGGCGGCGTTTGCGCCCAGCTTTTAAATGATTTTGATTGTGCATTTGCCGCAAGCGTAGCTACGCAAAGCAATATTGCTATTAAAGGTTTTTTCAGGAAAGAAGAATTCATTAGGTGATCTTTTGGTTACCACCAAAACTATATATTAATTGTTGTTTTGACAAGAAATACGGTGTCATAAAACATAGCGATGAGTTTAAAACGTGAAGTGAAGGTTTAAAAAAGCGGGGGTAGTGCGATTCCCTCCCTTGGGAGGGTGTACGGAGGGGTTTTGCCACTTTACTAAACCCCTCCCGCCAACGCACAGTCAACCGCACCCTTCCCCAAGGAAGGAGTTTAAAGGTTTAAATCCATCGCTATGTTTTATGATTATCGTCTCTGCATCTCCGGCTTCATTTCATAAACCGCTCCTTCATCGCCAAAATCATAAAGTTTTACCAGTTTTTGCCTTTGCATAACATGCTCCAGGTTGATGAGTTCGGGGTTCTCCAGCTTTTCAAACCAGATAAGATAATAATGCGGTACCTTATAAAACTCTGCTATTTTATTGGGAAAGAAACGGTGTGGTAAGTTTTTGCAACGTATGCCCGATGTAAAGTACGCGGCTTCATTAGCGTCAGAGTAAATGGGTATACCGGGTTTATATATATGCTTGTTGTTCTCTAAAAAAACAACAAATTTTGATTTGTTCCAGGTATCGTCGGTATAACCCGGGTTGCCATAATCTTTTTGATCGTGGTGGCGGTCGCAATCGGCATAAGCCTCATTCGCTATAAAAACAACCATTATCAGGCTAAATCCCCAGTTAATGAGTTGGCGTTTTCTCAGGTCAAAACTAACGTTCCTGAACGCGGTAAGCACCCAGCTGGTAAGGCTCCATATCAAGGGGATAACCATGGGGGAAAGCAGTCGCGGATTGATACGCTCATAGCGCGAAAATGTAGAGGATATTATAATGAACAACCCGTAAACAAGGGCAAACGTAAGCGCGATGTTTTCGTAAGCTGACAT
>CBFGNU010000330.1:0-4080 GCA_965650195.1 uncultured Mucilaginibacter sp.
ATAGCTTTTTGGTTGTTGATCTCTATACGGGCAAGCTCAATCTGGCGCGCACCTTCAGTTTGCGCGGCTTCTTTAGCGTCGCTAATGATCTGATCTTTTACCTTTTTAGCTTCGGCTAGTATGGCATCACGCTCAACGCGGGCTTGCTTTAATAAAGCTTCGTTCTCATTAGTTAAACGAGACATCTCATCTTTAGCGGCTTCGGCTTTACGTAAAGACTCTTCAATGAAGGTTTCACGTTCAGTAATTGCTCCTAAAATTGGTTTCCAGGCAAATTTACCCAATAAAAACAGAAGGATAAAAAAGGAGAGCGCTGTCCAAACAACTAAACCTATCTCCGGGGTAACTAATTCCATATTATATAATAGTAATGTTAATTCAATTTAATGCTTAAAACATTGCCCGAAGCCAATCGCTCCGGGTTTAATGTTCTTTTTTTTGAGCTTGATGCTAAAATTACAGCAACGCAACAACCACTGCGAATAATGCAACACCTTCTACAAGTGCAGCAGCAATGATCATGTTGGTTTGAATTTTAGACGCAGCTTCAGGCTGACGTGCAATACCTTCAACGGCTTTACCACCAATTTGGCCAATACCGATACCGGCACCGATAACCGCTAAACCTGCACCAATTGCAGCAATACTTCCAGTCATTTTGTTAAATTTAAAAGTGTATATATAATTATAATTAATTCAATTAATGGTGATGCTCTTCAACCGCCATGCCTATAAACAGGGCAGAAAGCATCGTAAAAATAAAGGCCTGTAAAAATGCTACCAGTAATTCTATGGTATCCATAAACACCACAAACACCACTGATACAGGCGCAATTGCCAAACTCTTAAAAATAAATATTAAAGATATTAAGCTTAACACAATAATGTGACCCGCTGTAATGTTGGCAAATAAACGGATCATCAACGCAAATGGTCTTGATATAATACCGATCATTTCCACAGGAACCATGATAGGGTATAACCACAACGGGATATCAGGTTTGAAAATGTGTTTCCAATAATACTTGTTGCCGCTAACGTTGATAACTATTAACACGATGAACGACAATGTAAGCGTTACAGCTATGTTACCGGTAAGGTTGTAGCCACCCGGGAAAACCGGCAGCAAACCAAATAGGTTATTGATTAATATAAAAAAGAAGATAGTAAGCAGTAAAGGCATGTATCTGGCGTATTTTACACCAATATTAGGAATGGCTACGTCATCCCTAACAAACATTACCAGCGGCTCAAGGAAAGACTGTAAGCCTTTCGGCGCTTTACCTGTACGTTTTTTATAAGTAGAAGATACTGCTATAAAAATTACAAGCAAAATAATCATACCCATCCACATGCTTATTACGTTACGGGTAAGAGAAAAATCTATTAATGTGCTGTGTGGTTTCAATAGGGTGGCACCGGGCAATAACTCATTGTTAGCCCCAACAATACTTACCTTATCCTTTATTAAACGATAGGTATAATATTTCCCAGTATAGTCTGCATGTCCGTGTTCAAAATGTGCCGATGAAAACATTTCAAAGCCTTTATCAGTATATAAAATAACCGGCAGCGGAATAGAAATCTCTTTAACAAAAGGTAGAGCAACATGCCATGAATGCGAATCGCCAATGTGTTCGAAAATTAACTCCTTAGTATTGAATTTTTCTTCGGGTTTGTGTTCAGTTTCCTGACCGAAAGTGATTGCCGGGAAGATTGATGCTATTGCAAAAACGGCGCAAATAACTAAATGCTTAAAATTTTTTGAGTTCAAAATCAACTTATTATTCATCAAAATGAAGTTTTCTACCTTAAATTTTGGTTGCGCAAGTTACGCAACAAACAATAAATTTCAAAGGCCGTATTTAATAAATAAATAACAAAAAAATTAGACACAAAAATGTACTTGTCGGGCTTGATTTTTATCAGGAAAATAAGGGTAAAAACAAGGCAGGCAAGTATCTTAAAGGTGGTAGCAACCATAAACATTTGCGTGCCCCTCTCGCCATTTATTTCCTGTCCGGCAATTACAGCCATTATCACAACAAGTGTAAGGCCTGATTGAAAGAAAAACACAAGCCAGAACTTTGAAACCAATAAATGGTTATAGCCATAATATGCCAATGATAATGCAGGCAGTGCTATTATGACGGTGAATAATAGGTAGAATGCTAAGTAGCGAAGAAGTTTCAATTTTTTAAGGATCTGATAACAATGTATAATGAACCAAAGACACCAACAAGGGAAAGTATTGCTGTTACCCATTTGGTTTGATGATTAGCGGAAGCATCAATTTTATACCCGATAAAAGTAAACACGCCTATGATGGCTATCATTTGGAACCCCATAGCGCTGTATTTGAGATAGCTATTAATCGGTTTATCCGTTCCCGGGTTGTCTTTTTGTTCATTTTCATCCATGCGCAAATTTATTAATCCTGTTGTATACTATTTAGTAAATTAGCCATGCTTTTTAAACACGAGGTTGATATTTTGAGTTATACACATAAATTTACTGCAATTAAGCGGATTATATTTTTGTTGATCGGTCCGTTATTGATAGTAGCGGGATGTTCCCTTCAAAAAAAATCAACCGTTAACCGCGTTCTGCAAAACCTCACAGCGCATTATAACCTGCTTTTTAACGCCAACGAACTGCTAAAACAAAAACAACTGGACTATGCCGCGGGCTTTGTTGATGATTACCAACAGATGCTGGCTGTTTACCCGGATACCATAGGGCAGACAGATGCTGTAGACAAGGATATTGAAGATGCCATTGCTAAAGCCAATAAAATTATCAACGAAAAGGAACAGAGCAAGTATTTAGGCGATGCTTACCTGGTAATTGGCAAGGCCAACTATTTGGCCGCTAATTATTTTAATGCCGTTGAGTTTTTTAATTATGTTATCCGCTCGTTCCCCAAGCGGGCCGATCTGAAACAAGAAGCATCCGTATGGAGGGCACGGGCCCTGTTGTATCAAAATAATAATGAAGAGGCAGCAATAGCCTTGGATACTGCCTTTGCCAACATCAACCTAAAGAAAAGAAACCCTGCCGATGTGTATGCGACCCAACTGCAATACAATATATATATGCAGGATTACGAGAGTGGAGAAGAAATGGCGAAGAAAGCCATTGCTGCTGTAAAGCAAAAACAGCTTAAATTGCGGTGGACCTATATATTGGGCCAGCTGCAGGAGCTGAATAATAAAAATGCAGATGCCATTGCAAGTTATACGCGCGTTGTAAATAGCAACGCGCCATTTGATATGGCCTTTAATGCGAGCCTGAACCGTATCCGCATTCAGGATATGCGCAATGGTGTTAAGCAGGACCGCGTATCATTATTGTTAAAGCTACTTAAAGACAATAATAATGCGGATTTTAAAGACCAGATCTACTACCAGGTGGCTGAAGTTTACCGCGCAGGGCACGACTTACCCAAGGCCATAAAATATTACAATCTTTCTATACAGAACAGTACTAAGAACAGAACTCAAAAAGGATTGTCTTATTTAAGTATAGCCGATATTAAATTTAAGAACGAAGCCGACTATGTTACCGCTAAAAATTATTACGATAGCGTGCTGACTAATCTGTCGCCGTACTACCCAGGGTATAAACAGATAAGGTTGAAAAGCAATAACCTGCAATTGCTGGTAGATCAGCTAAAGGTAATTGCACTTGAGGACACCTTACAAATGCTGGCCAAACTGGATGAAAACACCCGCCTGGCAAAAATTGACGCTTTAGTTAATGCCCAAATACAACGGGGGCAAACCACTAGCAATAATAACGCCCAAGCCAATGCTGGTGGCGGTAACACAGCGTCAACAACGCCCGGTAACGTTACAGCAAGTACGGGGAGCAACTTTTACTTTTATAACAATGCAGCCGTAAGTAGGGGTTTTAACGATTTTAAAGTGAAATGGGGAAACCGTAAACTGGAAGATAACTGGCGTACAAGTCAGCGGACCATGACTACCGGTACTACGGCTCTACCATCAGGTGTTGCGGGTAATGATCCTGACCTGGTGCCGGGCAGTTCGCCTAAAAATGATCTGGTTGCTCCTGCCG
>CBFGNU010000331.1:0-4043 GCA_965650195.1 uncultured Mucilaginibacter sp.
TATTTATATCCCCATTGCTCTCATAAAGCATGCCTTGTAGCATCAGCGAGAATGCATCGTTGCTATAGCGGTTGGTTTTGTTATTGAATTTATCGCCCTGTTCCTGCGCCTGTAGCGAAATACGGCGCGCCTCAACAATGGCATCTTCTTTTTTACCCAGGTAGATGTAGTTAAGCGCCTTGTAATAGTGGATCATAAACTTCTCCACGTCCTCACCCTTATAGCGCTGCGACATGGAATTAACCAATACACCAACGGCTGCATCACCGGCATCTGTTAAACTATTCTCCAGTAAAGAATCCGCGCCGTTAAAATATTGATTGCTCTTTTCGTACTCTCCGTTTAGGTGGCTGATACGACCCTTCTCCATTAAAAAAAGCAACTGGTTACGTGGCTTTTGGATAAGGCTATTTTTATCAAGTTGTTTTTCCGCTTCCTGATAATTACCGGTCCGCACATTTTTATAATAAGGCAGCACCTGGTCGTTATACGTGGCGCAGCCTGATAAAAAGAGCATCAGTGCTACAAGGCATGATGCTCCAAAAAAATGCTTCTTAAAAAATGTCATTATAAAATTTGATCTGCCGTAAAAAGGGGCAGGGCGGGGGCAATACATTAACAAGCTTAGTTCTTAACGTATTTGGCAATTTTCTTTTCGCCAATCCAAACCACTTCGTTTGTTTGTATATCAGTCAGCTCTAAATTAACCTGGTAATAAACTACTTTCTGGCGTTTATGCGAATCGACGATAGAATTGATAGAACCTTGTAAAATATAGTCGGCACCGTTTTCCAAACCAAATTTTTTCATGGTTGATACGCTGGCATTGGTTTGCTGGTCGGCTTTTTCTGCACGAAGCTCCTCGCGTTTTTTACCGCCTTGTACCAATCTTACTCTTTGCGTATTTACAAAAGAGCTTTCCACATCCTTTATAAATGTTTCGGCCTCAATGTGCTCATGACTTTTGTTTTGAACCAAGCCAACAACCACTGTAGGTTTTTTAGCCGGATGTGCCTGCGCATAGTTACTCATCCATGGTCCGTTTTGTATTTGTGTTGTAAGATCCTGGGCCACCATGCGCGAATCGCTGTTGTTCCATGATCCGCTAACGTCAATGGTCTCATCGGTACTAACACGGGTAACTTGTCTTGAACAAGCTGTAAAGAACAATGCCGATGCTGAAATAGCTGCAACGGCCAATAGATTATTAATTTTCATATATATGAATTGTAAATGATTTAGATTATTGAATATTTACCAGCTATAGCCTATGCCCACACCCCAGCGGCCGCCCCGGCTACCCCAACGGTTGCCGTAACCATAACCATAATTGCCAAACGAGCTATAAAAAGGATAATACGAAGAATAGCCGCCGTATAAGCTCAAAGGCGAGTAGTAATTGTTATACCCTCCGTACATATTGCGCCACTCGCGGTTTTGCTGACGGCGTTCTTCGCGGGCGGTATACCAATCGTACGCTTTGTAAGTGTTCTGTACCGTTGTGCCTTCCTGCCTGGTCAGCGAGTCGGCAACAAGCGCATATTTACGTGCACTTTCCTGGTAACGCGGATTTTGATCGGGTAATAAAGCGGCTTGTTGTGCCATGGCATTGCTGCCAAGTAAACTTCCTGCTGCTAAAATGGTTGTGATGACGAGGTTACGTTTCATCTGCTTAAAAATTATACTGCAAATTACGGGTTATACTGCCAAATAAATGCCAGTTTTGTATAATTATTTTTGGCGATTAAATATGCCGGAGTACCCAATTTATGAGTAGACGATAGCAAGTGGCGAAACGTTACAGGGGATATTGATTTTTTTATGATCTAATTTAAACGGGCTTCATTGTTAAAATTTGTTAATGCCTTTAGTATTAGCAGCTAAATTCTTAACTATGTAGTATGATTAGACCTATCGTATCGCTAATTTTATTATTACTTGCGCTTAATAGTTCTGCCCAGATCTACCTTAACCCAGGCGTTGATACTTCACTAAATGAAGTGAAAATCGCGTTGCGATTTTATAACAATTACATTGCTGATTTTAAAGGCCGGAAAATTGCCGATATGACAAAATACTGGCCGCCACAGGAGCTAAAGCTCCGCAAAGTGCCGGATCAGATAATTTACGCCCAAAGTGATTATCCGTTGTATTCGCAAGGCTACCGGCCGACTATAATTTATATGAGGCCGTCTGAAAAATACGTTCAGATCAAAACACAATTTTCCCTGGCCGATTCGCTAAAGAACGTGATGACAATGGCCGTCACTAATCATTATGTGGCCTTTGATAAAAATAAACAACCCTATTTTATCAATCCCATAACAACCAATCTGGCTGGCTGGCATAGTAGGAAAGTGAGGAAGATAACTTCTTATTATCCTCCTTATCATACCTTCAATCAAAAGAGGGCGGATAGCCTGATCAGTAGCATTTCAAAGCTGGAGAAGGAGTGGGGGCTTGACCCTATCGCTATACGCTATTACCTGGCGAATGATAAAGATGAACTATATAAATTGAGGGGCTTTGATTATGCCTTATTAATGGGTAACAAATCGGCACCGTCCGGTATTTCTGATGATAAAGACAACCAGGTTTATTGTGGTGGGCTAGGCGAAAATTACTTTCATGAGGTTGTTCATTTATATCTTAATCGCCTGTATCCCAAATCGCCTTTGCAGGAAGGGTTGGCGGTACTTTACGCCGGGAGTATGGGGCATCAAATAAAGTGGCACCTTAAAAAGGTTAACCAATATCTTATAGATCATCCTAAGGCCGATTTGAGTAAGGTGGATGACTTTTGGTATACCGATCCATTTACCAATCCGGGTAGCGCTATCCAGGGGATGATATGCGATGCTGTTTATAAAAAAGATGGCATAGCCGGCTTAAAAAGATTAATGCAGTACACCAGCTATAAAGATATTTTTGAAAAGGAGTTTAACGTAAAAACGCCGGAGTTGAATGCGTTTTTAAGGAAAATGATAAGTGAACGGGCCAAGTAAGAGGATTATTTACTTAGATTTTAGAAAAACCTATCACCATCTGTATTATGCGGATTTACTAACGACTTATTACTATAAGTAGCCAGTTCAAATTCCTTTAAGTTCATAGACAGGATTGATAGATCTGGAAGTATCGTGTTCAACCTTTCAATTATCTTTTTAGAAAGATCCGCTTTTTGTTCCACACTTCTGCCTTCCATAATGTAACCGAATATGTGTATAAAGCTTGTTTTGCCCTCGCCCAGCTTATAATATTTGTAGGGATTAAGGCGCACCTTAACATCATTTTTTGCAAATAGTCCTGTTACCTCGGCTGTATCATAAACGGCCTGCATAAGTTCTTTCGGACTTATTTCGCTAAGGATATCTTCTGAGCAATCAATAATGAAATGGGGCATAATGTTGGTTGACTTAAAACGCTGATTCTAATATACAAATAAAGGAATTCTACCTGCTTAAATTGAATGGTTTTTATTTAAGACAACTTTTTTTTGCCTTTAATTGTTGTATCATATAAACAGTGTGATGATATGGCAAAGAAAGACGAAGCATGGACCTTAAACAAATTATACGACCACGTTTATGATTGGGTGCTTAACTATGGCCCAAAGTTAGTTATAGGATTAGTTGTTTTGTTTGTGGGATTGCGGCTCATTCGCTGGGTGCTTAACCGTTCGCAGCGGCGTATGCATGAGAAGGCGGTTGAGGATTCTGTAAGACCTTTCTTGCTTAGCCTTTTAGGTGTGGCGCTCCGAATACTGCTTATTATAGGCGTAATGCAAATAATGAGTATACAATTAACCCTTTTTACAGCTATTGTTGGTGCTTTTGGCGTAGCGGCGGGTTTGGCGTTATCAGGCACTCTGCAAAACTTTGCAAGCGGGATATTGATACTGTTGCTTAAGCCCTTTTCGGTAGGCGATAACATTATTACGCAGGGCCTGGAGGGTACCGTATCTTCTATACAGGTGTTTTATACCATGGTAACCACCTTTGATAACCGACAGGTAATAGTGCCTAACAGCAAACTATCCAATG
>CBFGNU010000332.1:0-4042 GCA_965650195.1 uncultured Mucilaginibacter sp.
TTAGCAAACGAAATACAGCAGGCTCGGCTTTCTTTAAAATAAAAAACGACCCGCGCATAACCAAAGTCGGCAATTTTATACGCAACACCAGTATTGATGAATTGCCCCAGCTTTGGAACGTTATAATAGGTAATATGAGCATAGTGGGTAATCGCCCATTGCCGTTGTATGAAGCTGAGAAACTGACTACCGATAAATATGTTCTGCGTTTTTCTGCTCCTGCGGGTATTACCGGTTTATGGCAGGTAGAGAAGCGTGGTAAAGGCGAAATGAGCGAAGATGAGCGGTTAATGCTTGACAATACTTATGCGCAAAACCATAGCTTTAAGAACGATATTAAACTGATACTAAAAACAATACCGGCGTTATTTCAAAAGGAGAGCGTTTAAATTATATGAATATTAAGCCGGTTTGAAGGATTAAAGTTGATGCTGCCAAGGTGATCCAAAAAATATGCGTCTCGGCAAAAGTAAATCACTAAATAGTTGATAATCAATATTTTAAGCTCTTATCTTGCAACTACTTATTCGTCAGAAAATCTAGCTGTAAAACTTGTTTAAGTTATTGATTGTCAATTAATTGTGGACATTAAAAATTGACGCTTTTTTGGATCATTTTGGATCACTTTGGATCACCCCGGATCACCTGATTTTTTGCGCAAGCTCCGGGTCCCTTTACTGCTCTTCCTTAAAATACACCTTGTAATAATTCATGGCTTTACCGTCGTCAAAACCTTTCTCTATCAGGTCTTTGTCGCCATGTATATAAATATGAAAATTTTTATCCAGCTTTAAAACGCTTTTGTAAACTCGTGCCTGCTTTTTAACTGCGTTGGCCGCAATCTCAAAGGTATCGGCAATTGGTGTATCAAACTCCGTTTCGTAATTGCTTTTAAAGGTTTTAAAAGATTCAATAGCTTTTTCGTTACCAATCACTTCGCCCGCAAACTCATCCATATCAAAGGTCTCTTTCTCCTTAAAATATTTCATAGACCGGTTAAGCAGGTCAATTTTATCGGCTTTGGTCATTTCAAAATCTTCATCAATTTTGTTGGTGACAAAGTTTTTGTAAATGCCAAGCGTATTGCTGGTTTGGTTATAACTGTCGTTGCGGATCTTTAACTGCAAAAAGCTGTCCTTCCAATAAACCGCCGCTTCTGGCCCGCGGGTATTATTGTCAATCACCACAACCTTATAGCCAATTTCTTTGGCGGTATTAAATATCAAACAGCCTTTATCCAGTTTATTTATGTTGATGGCGTTTTCTTCGTAATCTAAATTAAAACCACCTTTATCCGGATAAACTTTAAGGTAAGTTTCTTTATTCTCTGATTTGAAAATACCTACAGCATCCAGCAATTCACCCTCAATTTGCAGCTGTTTAAAGTAGGCTACATATAGTTCTCCCGCTTTAATTTTAGGGTGATCGGCTACGTTATAAAGATATTTGGCTATTTGCTCAGATATCTCGTGGAACTTGTTTTCATCCTCAAATACCTGTGTTGCAAAATGATGTATCTCGTTAAGCGCGAGGTCGCCGCTGCTATGCATCAGGTGATAAACCTCATTTGTTTTTTCAAAAGGCGAGAGGAAGTATTGCCTTAAAAGGCTGGTTATTAACTCATCCTTTAAAACAAGGGGATGTTCAGACAATGCGTACATTTCACTTTGTGAGCGGTTACCCACACGGTGCACAGAAATTTTATCAAGTGCGGCTTCAAAAAAAGTTACCATAATTGGCTGCCAAGTTATGAATTAGATCATGGTTTATAGTTCATAGTTGATAGGATTTTTTTGCGACCTTTGCCTGCGTGTTCATAGTTGATGGTCCGTAGTTGATGGCCACAATCAACCATGATCCATGAACTAACAACTATGAACTACAACACAGATACGATTGTTGCCCTTGCTACCCCTGCCGGTATTGGCGCTATAGGCGTAATACGCCTTTCGGGCCCCGACGCCATAAAAATTGCTGATAAGGTATTTAAAGGAAAGGATTTAACGCAACAGCCTTCGCATACCATACATTTTGGCAGTATTACAGATGGTGATATTGTGTTAGATGAGGTTTTAGTATCGCTGTTTGTAGGGCCGCGCTCTTATACCCGCGAGAATGTTGTGGAAATATCCTGCCATGGCTCAAATTATATAATTGAATCTATCGTCAAGCTTCTGATAAAAAATGGCGCGAGATCTGCAAAAGCAGGCGAGTTTACTTTGCGCGCTTTTTTAAATGGCCAGCTTGATCTTTCGCAAGCAGAAGCCGTTGCAGATCTGATCGCATCTAATTCTAAGGCATCGCAGCAAGTGGCTTTGCAGCAGCTTAGAGGAGGGTTTAGCAGTCAGTTGCAAACCCTGCGCGATCAATTGGTGCAATTCGCATCCCTGATAGAACTGGAACTTGATTTTGCCGAAGAAGACGTTGAGTTTGCCAATCGCGATCAGCTAAAAAAATTGATTAATGATATCCTCCGGGTCATTACAGCGCTGATACAGTCGTTTGAGTTGGGTAACGCCATTAAGCAAGGCATTAATACGGTAATAGCAGGGCGACCAAATGCCGGTAAATCAACCCTGTTAAACGCTTTACTAAACGAGGAACGAGCCATTGTTAGCCACATACCCGGCACTACCCGCGACACTATTGAGGAGGTGTTGAATATTAACGGCATAAACTTTCGCCTGATTGATACCGCCGGTATCCGCGAAGCCACAGATGCTATTGAAAAAATAGGAGTGGAGCGCACGATGGAGAAGATCAGCACATCATCGCTGTTGGTGTATGTGTATGATGCTGAGCAGATCACATTGGCGGAGCTTAACGGCGATCTGGAAAGCTTACAAAAACCCGGTATCACTATGCTGATTGTGGCTAACAAGGCCGATTTGCTTACCGAAGAGCAGCTTTTAGCTCTTCCGCATACTGAAAGCGCTGTTATTATTTCTGCAAAGGAGAAGCGCCATATAGATGAATTAAAGAATAAGATCTACCACGCCGCTGTAAAAGATCAGTTAGAGGGCAATGATATTTTGGTGACCAACATACGCCACCTGGAGGCGTTGCAAAAAACTGAAGAGGCCCTTATCAGGGTGTTGGATGGCATGGAAACTGTAACCTCTGATTTCCTGTCTATGGATATTAAACAGGCTCTCCATTACCTCGGCGAAATTACGGGGGCTGTTACTACTGATGATCTGCTGGAGAATATTTTTAGTAAGTTCTGTATCGGCAAGTAACTGGTTATCATTATTGTCCAACCACAATCAAGTCCTTTTTCCTGAGCCAACCTTTGCTTGTTTGTCCTTTATCGTTGGTATACACCACATAAATAAAGCCGTTTTGGTCGTCAATGGCTTTTAAGCGTGCGTTGTTCCACTGGTTTATATTTGCGGCACGTTTGCTTGCCTCGTTCGGGCGGTCGTGGAAGTAGGCGTAAGTAGTAAACACTGTAAATACTTTACCTACATCGCTGCCCTTACTGCTATTGACCGGCGCCGGTTCAGCAGGCTTTGGTTTAGGCTCTGCTTTTTTTACCACCTTTTTAGCTGAATCTTTTTTTATTTTTTTAACCGCCAGCGTTTCGGGTTTCTCAATAGGCTTCTTTACCGTTACTTGTGACTCTTCTTTTATGTTTTTCCGGGGTTCTGGCTCCGTCCGGGCTTCTTTTGAGCTTTCGGTACTTGCAATAGTATCCTTTGGAACGGAAACAGCCACTGCCTTCCCGCTATTAAAAAGGTAATGGCCGGCTAACGCACCTATGCAGGTAAGCAGCAGTCCAACACCGATTAACAGGGCTTTCGACATACTTTTGCCACTGCTGTTATGTGGCACCGATGCAATAACCGGCGCTGCCTTGAATTCTGCCTGGCTATTTTTAAGCAGTGTTATTTCCTGCTGTAACCGGCTTGTCTTTGCCGCCTCTTCTTGTAGTTTTAATTCCAGGGCGTCTTTTTCGTTTTGCAGGATCAGGGCGCTCTCTGTATCATCTTTTACGCTGATCACACTGTGTTGTATCACCTCGCGCAGTTCGGTGCCGTTG
>CBFGNU010000333.1:0-4040 GCA_965650195.1 uncultured Mucilaginibacter sp.
GCCCGCTGCAATTTGAGCGGTAGCAGTGCGTGTAACCTGCGCGCCATTTAAAAATACAGTAACTTTTTGAACTTTTGATTCCACCTTTTGCCCATCATCGGCTTTAACTGTGGTAGCAAAAACTACAAGGCAAATTATAAGGGTTAGTTTTTTTAGCATGATCTTTTGTTTAAGTAAATAATCCGGTTAATTGGTGCCCCGTAAGAGGGTTCACAACAACAGGATGTATTCGCACGCCTTTTTCCATAATCATGCAAAGAATTTATTTGCCTATCTGTAAAAACTGAACCAGCGCCAGTACAGAATCATTTATCTTATCAAAAACCAGCGATGGCATTATGCCTAATATTAACGTAGCGGCGGCCAGCGGTATCAGCGCTGTCAATTCGCGGCGGTTAAGATCAACCAACGCAGTTTTCCATGTTTCGCCACCTTTTAATGATAGTGAACCAAAAAATACCCGTTGCAGTGTCCATAAAAAGTAAGCTGCGCTGAATAGAATACCCACTGCACCGCATACAGCCATCCAATAGGGTAATAAGCCATTAACTGACGGCGACTTAAATGCGCCGGCCAACGAAAACGCCTCGGCAATAAAGGCGGAAAAGCCGGGTAATCCTAATGAAGCAAAAAATGCTATCATGATGAATACCGTATATTTTGGCATCAGGCTGGCTAAACCTCTGAAGTTGTAAATATCCCTGTCATGCACCCTATTATACACTACCCCTACCAGGTAGAACAGCATGGCAGATAAAAAGCCGTGACTCACCATTTGTATTACCGCGCCGCTTAAACCTTCGGCGGTTTGCGAGGCAATGCCTAACAAAACAAATCCCATTTGTGATACGGAGGAATAGGCCACCACTTTTTTAAGATCGCGCTGCGCAAGGGCGTTAAAGGCTCCATATAATATGGAGATAACGCCTAACAATCCTAACCAGAACGCGCCGGAAACGGCAACGTCAGGGAATATGCCCAGGCAGAACCTTATGATACCGTATCCACCGATTTTAAGCAGGATGGCAGCAAGAATTATGGACACAGGTGTAGGCGCTTCTACGTGAGCATCGGGCAGCCAGGTGTGCAGCGGCACTACAGGTACCTTAATAGCAAAGGCCACAAACAGCACAATAAAACCAATTACTCTCGCCGGAATACCGAACAGCGTTTGGTGCGTCATCACAGAAAATATGGAACCGGGGTTGTAGTTGCCGGGATTCATCATCTGCACCATGTTGAAGGTATGGTTACCGGTGGCGGGATCTGTAACCGACAGATAAAGCCCTATCATTACCAACAGCATAAATACCGAACCGAACAAAGTATACAGGAAGAATTTTATTGCGGCATATTCGCGGCGCACACCACCCCACATCCCTATCAGGAAATAAAGCGGCAGCAGCATCAGCTCATAAAAAATGTAGAACAGGAAGAAATCCAGCGCACAGAATACGCCGATGACTGCCATATCCAATATCAGAAACAGAATAAAAAAACCTTTGATATTGCTTTTTATTTCCCAGGAAGCTAAAGCGGCTATAACCAACACCAGCGACGTCATCACCAGCATGGGCAGCGAAATGCCATCTATCCCTACAAAGTAATCTATCTGCATTACGCCCAACGAACCCAGGTTAAGGTTTATCCAGGGCAGTTTTTGTACAAACTGGTACTGCGCCTCGTTAGCAACCCCTGCAAAATCATGGCCGGTTTTGAAGTTAAAATAGATATAAATGCTGATAGCCAATTGAACTAGCGTTGCCAATAGCGTGATATACCTGAAGCTTCGCCGCCAATCTGACGGTATAGCGGCTATAACAACGCCGAATAGCAGAGGGATAAAAATTAATAGGGTTAGTATATTCATTTTTAAATATCCAATAATAAATAAATAAACAGCACCAACACAACCGCCATCATGCTAAAAAGGTAGTACTGTATTTTACCGCTTTGAAAGTAACGTATAAAGTTACTCGTTATCCGTACAATAAAGGTGAGCAGGCGCGATACGCCATCAATAATATAGTAATCAAACCAAGCAGCGGCTTTTGATAACCCAATGACCAGATTTGATAAGAGGTGAATAAATCCGTCAATTATATTACGGTCAAACCAAGAAGATGCGCGGCTTACCATTAGCACCCCACCAACAATAACCTTGTTGTAAAAGGCATCAAAGTACCATTGGTTGTAACTCAACTTATATAAAAACGAATTTTGCGGCGCCGACCACGAATTACGCTTTACATAAACCGAATAGGCAAAATAAATTACAAACACGCTTAAAATATTAACGCCCCATGGAATGATCGTATGAAAAATATTAACCCTATCCAAACCGGTCTCGGTAGAGAAACCATTGAACACCCAGGCGTCCTCGTACGCAATGGGATTAAAAGAGAATATCGGAAACAAGCTACAAACTGCCAGCATAAATAACGGCACTGTATATTGCCAACCGCCATCGCTGATGTGATATTTAATGTGAGGATGAAATTGTTCCAATTTAAACCTCCCGAAAAATACTTTAACAATAAGCCTGGTTACATAAAATGCCGTTAAACCGGTGGTTAATATAGCGCCAATGGGTACAAGCATATGCCAAAAGCTGCGCTGCTCGGCCCAATCAACTGATTGTATCAGAATACCATCTTTTGAAAGGAAACCGGAAGTAAGAGGTAGGCCTATTAATGCCGCAGCACCAATTAGGGCAGTCATGAAAGTGAATGGCAACTTTTTACGCAGGCCACCCATGTTAAGGATGCTTTGCGGATCTATATCGAGGTCGTTATCTTCTTTAATATGCGCCATTTGATGAATAACAATCCCCGTAACTAAAAACAGCAGGCACTTAAAGAAAGCATGTGTAACCAGGTGGAAAAGCGAAGATGCGTATGCTCCTATGCCCATACCCATCACCATAAAGCCCAGTTGTGATATAGTGGAATAAGCCAATATACGCTTCAGGTCGTTTTGTGTTAGGGCGATGGTAGCGGCCATAAACGCGGTAAAGCAACCTATCGCAGCCAAAACATCTAACTCTGTTGGTGTGAACAAAGGATACAGCCTGCCTAACAGGAAAACTCCTGCCGCAACCATTGTTGCTGCGTGGATCAAGGCCGAAACAGATGTTGGCCCCTCCATCGCATCGGGCAGCCAGGTATGTAGTGGGAACTGCGCCGTTTTTGCAGCTACGGCTAAGAATACACCGCCACAGGCTACATACTGCCAAAATACAGGCAATGTTGCACTTGCTCCTACCCATAGGCCGTTTACGATTTGGGATTGTGCTATTAAACCGGCGTTGCCAAATAATTGGTTAAGATCAAAACTGCCCGACTGGACAAAAATTATCAGTATCGCTATCAGCAAACCCACGTCGCCGATGCGGTTAACAATAAAGGCTTTTTTATTGGCGCTGACCGCTTTCTCGCGTGTAAACCAAAAACCGATAAGCAGGTATGATGAAAAACCCACCATCTCCCAGAAAACATAAAACGTTATCATGCTATCTGCCACTACCAAAGCCAACATACTGAAGCAGAAGAGGCTTAAATAAGTAAAATAGCGTTTATACCGCTCATCATGCTTCATGTAAGCAGTGGAGTAAATATGTACCGGCAAGGCAATAGCCGGCACCAGCAACAGCATAATTACCGAGTGGTTATTGAGCCACATGCCGGCATATAAATTGGTAGCACCAATGGTGAACCATTTAAACTGCCAATGCAGTTGAGGCTGGTTCCACAGTTTGGTAAAGATTATAATGGCGCTAACAAAGCTTAACAAAATAGCCAATGTTGATACCCAGCCCGCCACTTTATTTTTCTTGCCGGGCAAACAAGCATTAATTACAAAAGCAAGCAAAGGCAACAACACAGCCGCTAATGCTAGTAGTATAATTAAGGTTTGCTGATATGGTTGAAAGGTGCCCAATTATTTAATCTTTCAAACTATTAACCCTGCCCGGATCAATGGTTTTATATTTTCTATAAACAGTTAATATAATAGCTAAAGCCACTGCCGTTGTAGCTGCT
>CBFGNU010000334.1:0-4040 GCA_965650195.1 uncultured Mucilaginibacter sp.
GGCCGTTAACAATTTATATACCTTCTGTACCTGGTTCATGCCCTACCATTCTGCCTGTACTACGATTGTGGTGCTGCGGTGAAAAGTCCCCTCTGGCAGGTCCTTCTGACGGAAACTCATGTTCATTTGGTGGAGTAACGTCAGTTTGCTCGCTAAACGAGGTGTCATTACCTGAATCTTGTTGCTGTTGTTCCCGCTGTGGGGTATATCCTGAACCTTCCTGTTCTGATTGTCTTCTTTCAGGAGTTTCGTCTGGTCTATTACCGTTGCCGGTATTTTGATTATTCGTTTCCATAGGTTTATTGTTTAATTATTGATTAAATAATAACTATAACCATGCCAATAATTATCGACAAAGGAAACAAATTGATGTAGAAGTGGAGTTAAGAAGATTAGTTTGGATAGAGTTGTCTAAGTGTGTCAACAACGAAATCTATCTCCTGACGGGTGTTATACTTTGAAAAAGAAAACCTTACAGACGGCCGGGAGGAGCTTGCCCCGATAGCCGTAAGTACATGCGAACCTATATCCGTGCCCGAGCTACAGGCACTACCGCCTGATACCGAAACACCGGCAATATCCAGCTTAAACAGCAGCATATCTGCAATGTCTGTTTCGGGGAACGAAACGTTTAGTACTGTATACAGGCTTTTATCCGGCGCGGTTTCGCCATTAAATTGAATACCGGGAACATTGGCTAGCAGTTGTTCAATCATGTAGCTTTTTAAACCTTGTATATACTCGTGGTGCTTATCCATATCTGCATAGGCTAAGTCAAGCGCCTTTGCCAGGCCAGTTATTCCGTAAGCATTTTCTGTACCGCCGCGCATATTACGTTCCTGTGCACCGCCGTATATAAGTGGTTTTATCTTTATTTTATGGTTGATATACAAAAAGCCCACACCCTTTGGCCCATGAAACTTATGCGCCGCGCAGGTTAAAAAATGAACTTTAAGCTGGTTTAGTACATGCGGGTAATGTGCCATGGTTTGCACCGTATCGCAATGGAAAATAGCATTATACTGCTCGCACAAATCGCCCACTTTTTCAATATTAGTAAGCGTACCTATCTCGTTATTGGCCTGCATTAATGATACAAAAGTACGGTCGTTACTATTCAGCAATTCTTCCAGATGCTCGTAACTGACATTGCCTTTATCATCAATATCAACAAAGCTTAACTTAATAACGCCGGCCTTTTCCATCGCCTCCAAGGTGTGCACAACCGCGTGATGTTCTGCCTTGCTGGTAATAGCATGGGTAATGTTATTGTCGATAATACCACAGCGGATAGCCATGTTATCAGCCTCGGTTCCGCTGCCGGTAAAAAAGATCTCTGCCGACGAAGTATGCAATAGGCCTGCAACAGTTTTACGAGCTTTTTCAACCAAAGTACGCCCCTCGCGGCCATGCGCATGTATAGACGACGGATTGCCAAAATGACTTTCCATTACACCGCACATCACCTGGATCACTTCAGGGTCAAGCGGGGTGGTGGCAGCATTATCTAGGTATACACGCATCAGTTAATTATTGAGTTATTGAATTATTGAGTTACTGAATTATTGAATGATGAATTAACCCAATCAACAACTCAATAATCCATTAATTCAACATTAAAATTTCCTTTATATCCGCAATTATTTTATTCGCCAAACCATTGGCAGCTGTTTCAGATTCGCTTTCTGAATAGATGCGGATGATGGGCTCAGTATTAGAGCGGCGCAGGTGTACCCATTGCTTATCAAACTCTATTTTAAGTCCGTCAATAGTGCTGTATGGCTGATTTTTGTATTTCTCCTCTACTTTTAAAAGCAGGGCATCAATATCCATTTCGGGTGTAAGCGTTATTTTGTTTTTTGAGATAAAATAGTTTGGGTACGAACTGCGTAAAACCGAAACAGATTTACCATATTTTGCCAGATGGGTTAAAAACAAGGCTATACCAGCCAAAGCGTCGCGACCATAGTGCAATTCAGGATAAATTACTCCGCCATTACCTTCGCCTCCTATAACAGCATTTACTTCTTTCATTTTATTTACCACGTTCACCTCTCCTACCGCTGCCGCGCTGTATTCGCCGCCTGCATTTTCGGTAACATCACGCAAAGCGCGGGTTGATGAAAGATTTGATACCGTATTGCCATTAGTGTTTTTTAGCACATAATCGGCAACGGCTACTAAAGTGTATTCCTCGCCAAACATATTTCCATCCTCGCAAACAAAGCAAAGGCGGTCAACATCAGGGTCAACTGCTATGCCCAGATCAGCATTTTTAGCTAAAACTTCTTTTGAAAGCGCAGTCAAATTCTCCGGCAATGGTTCCGGGTTATGCGGAAACTCGCCATCTGGCTCGCAATACAATTTGTGCACAGTTTTTACACCAAGCGCCTCCAATAATGCAGGCACGAAAATGCCGCCTGTGGAGTTAACGCAGTCAATTACCACCTTAAAGTTAGCTTTTGCGATAGCATCCACGTCAACCAATGGCAGCGCCAGTATCTGATCTATGTGTTTTTGCAGATAGCTATCATCATAAGTTACCTTACCTAATGAGTTAACCTCAGCATAATCAAAATCGCTGCTTTCAGCGATCTCTAACAATTCTTTGCCATCTGTATCACTAATAAACTCGCCTTTGGAGTTTAAAAGCTTCAGCGCGTTCCATTGTTTGGGGTTATGGCTGGCAGTTAAAATAATGCCGCCGCCGGCTTGCACTAAAGGCACAGCCACTTCAACGGTTGGCGTGGTAGAAAGGCCGATGTCCACCACATCAATACCAAGCCCCATCAGCGTACCCGTAACCAGGTTGTTAACCATACTGCCCGAAATGCGTGCATCGCGGCCCACAACTACTTTTTTAGCGCCGCCGTTCTTTATGATCCAGGCACCATATGCCGATGTAAATTTTACTATATCAAGGGGTGTTAAACCATTACCGGCAGCGCCGCCTATGGTACCCCGTATACCAGAAATTGATTTTATAAGTGTCAAAGTTCAAAAAAATAGATGATGCAAAAATAGAATATTTATTTGTTACGGATTTTTATTTGTGGGATTTGTAGAATGGCGTGACATGCTGGTCTTTGTAAAAAAAGTCTGCCATCCTTTAATATATACATCATTTTATACATTTGCGTTAATGCCCGACTTCCTGTTAAACATTGATCAGCAATTATTCCATTTCATTAACCATGATATGAGTAATTGGTTTTTTGATTTGTTGATGCCGGTTTTACGCAATCGCCTGGTATGGATACCCCTCTACATTTTCATTTTTATTTTTTGTCTTGCGCTATATAAAAAGCAGGGACTTATTATTATAGTATTGCTGGCAATAACGGCCGGCGTTGCTGATTTTGGAAGCGCAACTGTAATTAAGTCCTTTTTCAAACGAGCCCGGCCCTGTAGCACCCCTCAGCTTACAGAACTGGTTCAACGCGTCGACTGCGGCACAGGCTACAGCTTTCCGTCCAGCCATGCCGCCGACCATTTTGCCGTAGCTGTATTTTTAAGTATTGTGTTTTACAAACGCTATAAGTGGGTTTTGCCGGTAAGTTTGTTATGGGCCGCGTCTATCAGTTTTGCGCAGGTATACGTTGGCGTACATTACCCTATTGACGTAACGGTTGGGGCAATTTATGGCACGCTGGTAGCGTTGCTGTTTGGGTGGATATTTAAACGGTTTTTTAATAGTAAGGTGTCCTGATCCACCCCCAAAATTGTCGCTAATTCCCATTAAGTTTCTTTTAACAACTGCCTAAATTTGTTATAAGTAAAAACTAAAGCTATGGAAACGACCAGATTAGAAAACGACATTACCGGAATGTATGTGACAGCCGAATCATTTCCGGCCGGTGTATTAGCCGCACATCAAAAACTACACTCGCTTATTCCTTTTTCGACTGAACGGAAATACTTTGGCATCTCGCGCCCCGAAGGCGGTGGCGGAATAGTTTATAAAGCCGCTGCGGAAGTATTGGAATCAGGCGAAGCCGAAAAACTGAACCTGCAAACTATTATCATAAAAAAAGGCAATT
>CBFGNU010000335.1:0-4018 GCA_965650195.1 uncultured Mucilaginibacter sp.
AATTCTTGGCCCGTGTTACAGCTTCCTCGCTTTCGCGACCGCTCGGGTCGGCTGGTTTTAGGCCACCTTTTTGATCGGCAACGCGTGCTTCAATATTGCCATTGGGCATTACTATTATCATTGGCTTTGCTTTGCCTTCGGCGATAAGATTATCCAGTATCAGATTAACTTTTCCTACCTTAAAAAAGGTTTCTTCGGTATCAGTAGTACCGCTGATAAGATAATAAACAGGATATTTTTTGTTTTGAGTTTGGTCGTAACCTGGGGGAGTATATACTACTAATGATCCGGTTGTGTTTTCAACACCTGGATAATACTCGTAAGTAACAGCACCATGCGGAACATCTTTCAAAGCATGAATTAGCGGCTCATCTCCTTTAACATCTAAAAGGCTACCCTTAAAGCGCTCGTTCGGGAAGAAATCCACATTTGCAGGATCCATAACAGATATGCCATCCACAACAAAATTGTAGGGATAGATATCCGGTTTTACAGGGCCCACGGTTACACTCCACTGTCCTTGTTCATTTTTGGTCATGGCTACAGGAGCAGTCAAAAACTGGCCGCTCAGCTTAACCTCTTTAGCGGTAGGCGCAATGTAATTGAATGTTACGGTTTTGTCGGCATTAACTCTCGGCGATGATGCTAGCGGTCCGCGTGGAGGTTGCCCATTTACAAGTGCGGGTAAGCAGAGCAAACAAATTAATAGCGCTCTTAAAGCATTGTTTTGTTTCATAGTTTATTGTTGGTTTATAAATGCCGTCGGTTTAGAAACAGCGGGTTCCGGTTTATCAGGTTACTAAGTCAAAAATACAATCCGAAATCGAAATAGTAACAAAAATGTTAAAATTGTTTACAACTGTAGGTAAAATCGCTTACTTATTTAAGTTATTTAACGGTCACAATAAACCATGTGAGCTACCGGGAATATAACAGAAAACGTCTTCAGAGTTAGCGGGAGGCGTTTTCTGTTATCGTCAGATGTCGGATATCGCCCTAAACTATATTATCAGAATTTCTTCGAGCCCGCGGGAGGTGTTGCCTTTGTACTGCCTACTTTTTTAGGAACATTTATAACCGCCTGAAAAGCCGGTTTTTGTTTCCACTGCCTATCCCAAAGCAAAGGGTAGTTCATCCGGCCCGGTATTGGCGAGCCGTTTTTCCAGCTTTGGCCATCTTGTACACCCCAAAGGGTTACGCGTGCTATCTGATCGCGGTGTTTGTAAAATATCTCAAATATATCCGCGTATCTTTTGGCTAATTGTGCCTGTACGTCATCAGGCAAGCCGTTTCTGTATGGATCTAAATAAGTTTTAAATTCTTCCAACTGCAACTGCCTATCGGGATTCAGCGTCCATCCGGTTAGCTGCCCTTCTCTGCTAAGCGGTAAAACATCAATATCAAGCTCGGTTATCATTACCTTAATACCTAAAGCCGAATAAGCGTTAATGGCATCCTCGATATACTGATTTTTAGGATAGTTAAGTCCCCAATGGCCCTGCAAACCTACGCCATCAATGCGGATGCCTTCTTTTTGCAGCATTTTTACCATGCGTACTATACCGTCGCGTTTTTCAGGGCGCCATGCGTTAAATTCGTTGTAATAAAGCTCGGTATTAGGGGCGTACTGTGCTGCGTATTTAAAGGCATACTTTACCAGCGTATCGCCGTTGCCAACAGATTTTATCCAATTGCTGTTGGTACGATAGTTTCCATCTTCGCCCATTTGTTCGTTCACAACGTCCCAGGCGTTGATGCGACCCTTATACCTGCCGGCTACTGCTTCAATATGACTCCTTAATCTTTCCAGTTGCTCTTCCTTTGTATTTGGTTTGCCCTCTTTATTGGTAAAAAACCAGTCAGGCGTTTGTTGATGCCATACAAGCGTATGCCCCATTATCCACATTTTATTCTTTTCGCCAAACTCTACATACTGATCTGCCGGCCCCCAGTTGTATTCTCCGGGACGCGGGTTTATTACCGCGGCTTTCAGGTTATTTTCAATGGTGATAGCGTTAAAGTGCTTTAGCACCGTATCTCTCAACTGCTTACTGCGCTCAGAGGTAATATTAGGGGATATAGAAGCACCTATTAAAAAGGCATCCTTATAAACGTCTTTTAAAGCCTGTGCCTTAACAAGTGTTGGCGTTATCAAACAGCTGATAAACAGCGCTGGCAGCGCAATTAAAACATACTTTAACCGGTTCATTGTCTTTGCTAATTATAATTGGTTGTGTCATTGATCCCGGCTTGTATAGTATAACGCGCCGGATCATTAATAAGTAAAGAAACATAAATAACCCCTGCCAAAAAAACCGACATTGTAACATCTTGGTAGCAGATACAAAAAAGCCCTACCCGGTATACCAGGCAGGGCAGTTGAATTTATTTAATCGATATTAGCATAAGGCGGGTATTGGGTTTAGTTTGGTGTTTTGCCGCTGGTGCCAGTACGGGTAAACCGGATCGCGGTCGCTTGCGGCATCCAGTTTCTTTATTTGGTCGATGGTTAGGTTCCAGCCCACAGCGCCCAGGTTTTGCTTAAGCTGCTCCTCGTTGCGGGCGCCTATTATCAGATTAACTACCGTAGGGCGTTGCAGCAGCCAGTTTAATGCTACTTGAGGCACGGTTTTGCCGGTTTCTTCGGCAACTTCATCCAACGCATCGATGATCGGATAAAGGCGATCAAAATCTACCTTAGGGCCGTGACCACCGCCCTGGCTTATACGGTTATCAGCAGGCATACCGGTGCCGCGTCTGAACTTGCCGCTTAACTGGCCTGATGACAGCGGGCTCCAAACAATGGTGCTCACCTTTTGATCTACACCTACGGGCATAAGCTCCCACTCAAACTCACGGTCCAGGAGGGAGTAGTAGGCCTGGTGGGCCACATACCGCGCCCAGCCATACCGCTCAGATACCGACAGCGACTTCATTAAATGCCAGCCCGAGAAGTTAGAGCAGGCTATGTAACGGATCTTGCCTGCAGTTATCAAGTCATCCAAAGCGTGCAGGGTTTCTTCAACGGGCGTGTTGCCGTCAAAGGCATGCATATGGTAGATATCTATATGGTCAACGCCCAGGCGTTTAAGACTGGCGTTGCATTCTTTTACCAGGTTATAGCGGGATGAGCCTACGTCGTTCGGGTTATCACTCATGGGCAAGGTGGCTTTGGTTGAGATCAGCACCTTGTCATGCAGTCCCTTAATGGCTTGCCCCAGTATCTCTTCGGACATGCCTTGCGAGTAGACGTTAGCCGTATCAAACAGCGTTACCCCGGCATCAAGGCACAGGTTTACCATGCGTTTGGCCTCGGCTACGTCTGTGCTGCCCCAGGCCTTGAAAAACTCGTTGCCGCCGCCAAAGGTTGCTGTACCCAGGCTAAGTACCGGCACGTAAAACCCCGACGCGCCCAATTGTCTGTATTCCATAGTATGATGTGTTGTTTGTTGTGATGCCGTAAAGTTAGCAGATGAAAGCTTACGCTGTTTTCATGGTTTTGTCATTTGTTGAAGAAAATAGGGTAAGGCATTTTTTTGCGTGTAACGGCTTGCGTTAGTGTTCCAAAAAATATAAAGCCTTGAAAAATTAATTTTTCAGTGACGGACTTAAACGCCTGTACATCAAGACAATTGCATTTAATGGTGGAACACTTTGGAACAGTTTGAAACTACTTATAAGTCAGTAAGATTAGCTGTAAATTGTATGTAATAGTCTATAAATCAATTACTTGCTGGCATTGGTGTGTTTTTGTGCATTTTGAAACAGTTTGGAACAGCAATTGGAACACCAAAATTGAACAAAGCGTCATTGCGAGGAACGAAGCAAACTCTACACAAGCTGATAAAAGCAATGTGATTGAACTTGGGCGCTTCGGCACGCGGGTCTCCGATAGAAGTAATAATCCTATGCCTATCTGTCGGGGTCCCGATAGCTATCGGGAGCTTCGTTCCTCGCAATGACGAGCGGGAGTAGCTCCCATTTTCGCATCAAACCTGATCAAAACTTTCACGTTCTC
>CBFGNU010000336.1:0-4013 GCA_965650195.1 uncultured Mucilaginibacter sp.
TTTGGTATATCTTTTTCTAAGAATGGCTATAGCACTATGATGTGGTCGCTAGTGGCGGTTTTAGGTGGGCTGGCTGCTATTGTGATCTTCCGCTCCGGGAGCGCGCGATCTGAGGCAAGCTATCGCACCAAGCTTTATACCGAGTTAGAGGAAGAATTTAAGACCTACAAGGCCAAAGCCAACGAAAAGGAAAAGAAGCTGGCCCGCGAGTTGCAGACCGAACGCAACAAGGTGGATGAGTTGATGGGCCGCGGATGAGAGCCTTCCTGTTCGGTTGGAACCCTGTGAAGTTTGAGTGGGTGGATCTGGATGAGGATATCGCAAAGCTCAGATCAGGTGAGGTTTTGGAAGACAATTGGAGCGCTGTCAGTCATAAAGCTATACAGCCCGGCGACCGGGCTTTTGTGGTGCGTGTGGGCGTTGAGCCTAAGGGTATGTTCGCTTCGGGTGTTATAGCTTCTGAGCCTTACGTGGCTTACCGTAACGGCAGGCATTATTACCGTGTTAACATCCAATTTGATACTTTGCTGAACCCTGATAAGGAACCCATACTTACACTTGATATATTAAAGACCGGCGACCTGGCCAAACAAACCTGGACACCACAAGCATCGGGCATATCTATTAAGCCTGAACTGGTTGATGAGCTGGAAGGCGTTTGGCAGGACTTTTTGGAGACGCGGGATGCTTAATGTTTGTTCCGCTTGCGAGGGTGAAACAAATAGAACAAAGCGGAACAATCCGTTTAGTAAGCACTTGACAGTGAGCAGTTTGCAGTTTTGACCGGAACAAAGTGAAACAACTTATTCGTCAGGAAATTTAGCTGCAAAGTGCACATAACTACTTGATTAATAACATCTTGCAATAATGCATAATTTTGCTCCGCAAGCGGAACAAAATTATCAACCCGATTACGGACCAAACCATGCTTACGCCAGACCCATACGTTTATGTTATTCTTCTAGCGGCAGCTATCTGGAGCTACACCTCGGGTAGGCTTACACTTGCGGGAGCAATTGCAGGCGCACTCATCGGCTTTATAATTTATAAAGGCGCCGGGTTACCCGGCTTTGTAATGCTGACCTTCTTCTTTACGGTTGGTTCCGCAGCAACCAAATGGCAGCGCGATAAAAAAGCACTTATGAATGCCGCAGATCCACACAAGGCCCGTCGTACCGCCTGGCAGGTTTCGGCCAATGGCGGCGTTGCTGCCCTACTGGGTGCATGGGCCTGGCTGCAACCGGAATATCTATCGTTAGCTCAGTTGATGATGGCGGGAAGTTTCGCTGCCGCTACCGCCGATACCCTGTCATCAGAATTAGGAACGGTATACGGCCGTCGCTTTTATAATATCATCAGCCTAAAAAAAGATACACGCGGGTTGGATGGAGTTGTTAGTGTTGAAGGGACATTAATAGGGATAGTGGGAGCAGCTGCAATTGCTGCTATTTACGCGCTTAGTCCTGGATGGGATATGCGTTTCCTGGTAATAATATTAGCAGGCTTTACCGGGAATGTAGTTGATTCTGTTTTAGGGGCGTGGTTGGAGCGCAAGGGCAGAATAGGTAATAATGCGGTTAATTTTGTGAATACGCTAACCGGTGCGACAGTCTGCCTTATGCTTGCCGACCAGCTATAGCAACCTTAATAATTTGCATATCCCGCGTTATAAGTTAAATTTGTTAAAACCAATCTACTAAAACCAGTCACCTATGGGTATACGTCAAAGGGTTCTCGCCCAAAAATACATTTACGCCGGTTCTGCATTATTGGGCCTTTGCTTTATAGGCACAGGTTTGCAGCATTTTATATATCTAAAGTTTGTAGCTACCCTTGTGCCTGCGTATATGCCGGTGCCCATTTTTTGGGCCGGGTTTGTTGGTCTGGCTATGATATTAGCCGGCGTTAGTTTTTTACTAAGGCGCAAAACGCCGCTGGCGGCGTTGCTGTTAAGTATAATGATGGCCGGTTTTATTGTGATGATCCACGCCCCTAAATTGATTGCCAACCTTCATGACATCAACAACTGGGCACGCGCCATGCAGGACCTCGCTATTTTAGGCGCGGTTATGATGCTTACCTCTCAAAAATCAATAAGCAAGGCCGGAGCATATTTATATGCCCCGCCAATTATATTGTTAGGCGCGGCGCATTTTATGCATCCCGCTTTGATCACGCCAAAAATACCTGCTTATTTACCGGCTACCTCCGTTTTGGATTTTGTTGTTGGCGCAGCAATGGTAGCCTTAGCAGTTTGTATCATTGCTAAACGATATGCGCAGATAGCGGCCTCGGCTTTGGGCGGATTGCTGCTGTTGTTTGCGCTGTTGTATAGCGTGCCCGTTTTAGCGGAAAACATAAACAATGGCGCTGAATGGACAAACTTGTTAATTTCTTTGGCGATTGCCGCGGGTGGATTCGTGGCAGCGGGGAAGGTTGGGAAATAATCCCCTCAAAAAGGTAAAATATTATCATGAAAATGAAAGCTTTTATGGCAGTTATCAGCATTATTATGCTAATAACTGCTTGCGATAAAAAGGATCAGGATGACTTTGTTGTTGATCCTAAAATCCAAAGTAACCCGGTTTATAAAAAATTGAATAAGGAAAGAGACGCGAAAGAGCGTTTTATTCTTGATGCCGTACCGAGTTTAAAGACAAGTGACGTATTTTATGTTAACGATAGAGATTCGATCACTGCCGACAGCTCTTCGGCCAGAAATTTTAATTGCGTGGTTTATTTAAAAGCAGATACACTGCAAATAGATATTGGCAGGGGTACGGGCTATGGGGGTCGCGGATTTGTGGCAGCCTGTAATAATAAACAATTTACTATAACGCCCTATTATTCAACCAACGTTATTAAGCCCTATGAACCTACATCCACTTTTAATGTACTGCAAAAATATATGGCATTAAATAAAGAAAAATATAATGCAGGTGACAGTATTTTTGGTAAAGTGAAATTTAAAATAATAGAGCAGGATGGGGAGAAAAAAATAACGCATACTGCCGAGGGTTATTTTAGGAGTAAAGTTGTTGGTCTTTAGCTAGCAGCCCTTTTGCCATTAACGTACTTTTACCTGTCCCGTTCCATAACCCAATTGTCCGTCCATATCCGTCCCCTCAACTATCACCGTATAATTTGCTGCCTTATCCGCGCTAAAAAAAGATACGGTGGCCTTGCCCGAAGCATCGGTTATTACATTGGGTTCCCAATGCAGTGTTGAACGCAGATCGGTACCCATACCTTTATCACGATTATTTGCGGTATAACGCGGGCGGTAAAACTGTTTTGCAAGGGTAAATGGCAAAGTTTTGTATAAATACGTACCCGGAACCACCTGCATAAACGGCCCATGCTTTGAGCGGGTGGTAATTTCTATCCAAGCATCAAGATTATATTCCGGTGTCTTCCCGAAAGGCGGTGTTGCTAAAAATCTCATTCCGTAGTTTGTATCGTACTTGTTGCTAAACATTAACTCGATACCGGTAACATCTTCGGCCGTAAAATAATCCAGGTAGTTTTTTATTGTTGAATACCGCTGTTCAATGTTTTGCTTAGGATATATAAAATCAAGATCAATTCCGTCAAACACAAAATGTAGCTTCTTAAAATTGACGATCCAGGTCATTCGAATGGGCTTCGCTTGGGCAGCAGGTCTCCAATATCCCCGCTCCGTTAATCCTATTATTTTTTGTTTCAGCAGATCGTATAAGCTCATTTTATTAGCTTTTACCAATTCCTCCTCATCAATTATCAGGTCGGCTTCGCCGGGGCCGTTTAGGTTCTTTGAGCCTTTTATTATCTTTTTTGAAACGATGTTAACCTCGCTGAGCATACGGCCCTCGCCTTTGTAAAGCGAGAGCGCTTTTGCCTGCGCTGTTTTTAGTTTTGAATTGTTGAGCAGTGTACTGTCGGTGTTCAGGTACCAAGGCATTGTTAATGGCGATGGGTTGAAAACAGGGAACTTTATTTCATCCATGTCTATCTTTACATTATTCTCGTTGCCA
>CBFGNU010000337.1:0-3995 GCA_965650195.1 uncultured Mucilaginibacter sp.
ATTTTTAGCCTTTCACAATATGCTTACAATCAGCAATTTAAAACCAATCCACAGCTAAATTTCCTGACGAATAAGTAGTTTCACATTAAATTGTTAAATACTTAATATTCAATTGTTTGCATTTTTGATTTTTCGGTAACGTATTTATTTTGGATCACCTGTAAAGCATCATACCGGTTTAACAAAGCATTTAGTAGATTTGCCTTGATATGTTAAAAAAGCCGCTTTTTATATTAACGCTTACCGCGCTTGTTTTTGCCGGTATTACAAGCTGCAACCGCCAGCAAGAATTCACCCGTGAAAAGTGGAGCTATGGCGATGGACTGGATTATCCGTCGCGAAAAGCAGTACTGGATGACCTGTTAGCCAACCATAAAATAGTAGGTCTTACCCATTACGAAGTTATCCAGCTTTTGGGAAGTCCGCAATACAGGGATACGGCAAATTTTAAATACTCCTACCAAATAGAGGACACCGGGATTAAGTATAACCCCAAAAAGAAGCCGGTTTATATCAAAAACTTAGTGCTTTACTTCAGTAAAGACTCCATTGTTACCAAAACTGATATCTACGAGAAGACCAGAGAGGTTAAGTAGCCGCGCTACCCTGCTGATTCCGTTTTAAGTGAGATAAGCTTGATCTGCTCATCCAGCTCACTTGCCGAAGTCACTAGGTACTCCATAAGTTTGCTCTGCTCTTCAGGGCTATTTTGCATATTGCAAAGCAGATCAGCAAGGCCCATTATCCTTACTAACGGCGAACGTATAGAGTGCGATTGCAGCCAGGCAATGTCAAGTAACTGGCGGCTTTGCTGTTCAACAGCATTGGCATAAAGCACTTTTTCGGTGTTATCCAAACAGGCACCAATCATCTCAAGCGGTTTGCCGTCGACGTCTGTTTTCAATTTAGCCCATGAGCGAAGGTAGCGGATACTGCCATCCGGCCGGAATACGCGCTCATCAAACTCAGCCCCTTCCCCTGTAGTTAAAACCTGCTTAATTATACCGTATACATTATCGCGGTCATCAGGGTGAAGCCGCTCCATGTAGCCGGCAAATGTTGCTCTAAAATTATCCTGATCAAGCCCGTAAATAGTAAACAACGCCGGCGACCAGCTAACTACATCATTAACAATGTTCCATCGCCAGTTACCAAACTGGGCCAGTTCCTGGCTTTGAAGCATCAGTAAATTGGCTTCGCGTATTTCCTGGGTATGCTGGCGGTTCTCTAAAATTATGCGAAGCAGAGCGGTAGCTTTTTCCATCACATTCTGTTCCTCGCGCCCCGGGCTTTTAGGCGTGCTGTAATACATTCCAAGTACTGAAACAACTTTGTCATCGCCGTTTATAACCGGGTTGGCCCAGCAGGCTGCCAAGTCATATGTTTTTGCCAATTCGGCATACTTTTCCCAACGATAGTCCGTCGCTATATCGCTTACTATAACCTGCCGCTTTAATGCCGCCGCAGCGCCGCACGAACCTACGTCCTTACCGATAACAATACCTGCGATAGCTTGCATATACATTTGCGGTAACGACGGCGCCATTCCCTCAGCAAGCCGGCCATTATCAATGCGATGAATAGAACAACGCATTTGCGGAAACAATTCCTCAAGTCCCCGAAGGTATGCCATAAGCACATCATTAAGGGACACCGACAGATCTGAGTTGAGGCGAAGGATATTACGCTCCAATTGCTCTACAAGCAGCAGGCGTTCTTTAATACTCACATCAAGCATTACGCCACATAACCTGTATCCTTCCTCGTCGTTATCAGCTATTGATACGGTATCCTTTATCCACACCACTGTACCGTCCGCGGCTATCATACGGTATTCAAAAACCTGCCCAGGCGCTGTATCCGTTCTTAACGCCCGGTATTTTTCAACAATGTGGCGGTCATCCGGATGAATTCTCGTCTCCCAAAAACCGGGGGTTCGCAACCATTCTTCGGGTTTAAAGCCTAAAACCACCGTCATTTGCTCGTCGATAAAAAAGAACCTGTGCATGCTCATGTCGGCCTTCCAAACTATAGCGCCTATAGATTGGAGGAGAGAGTAAAGTTGCGACGGGTCGTTTTCTATAATCATGTTTGGAGAAAATAACGGTAATTAAAATTACTACAATGCAGGCGCAATTCAAAAAACTGTTTTTACGTTGTAGTCATCCGCTTTGTTCCTTATCCGGAGCAAAATTTTACATCTCCCCGACTTGCTGACTTTCAGACTTACGGACTATTATTGTTACATTTGACATACCATTAACTGACTACTACTATGCTCAAAGGATTTTTCAATGTGCCTACTCCGCACAATGAACCGGTATTGAATTATGCCGCCGGAAGCCCCGAACGCGCTTTACTACAAGCCGCGTTGAAAGAGGCCCGCTCGCAACAAATAGACATCCCGATGTATATCGGCAACCAGGAAGTGCATACTGCTACTAAATTAGAGATACGCCCTCCGCACGATCATCAACACGTTTTAGCTACTTTTTCTGAAGGGGATACAGGTACCGTTCAGGAAGCCATAGCCGCTGCTTTAGCCGCCAAAGCTGATTGGGAACGTCTACCATGGGAACAACGCGCAGCCATATTTTTAAAAGCAGCTGAGTTACTTGCAGGTCCATACCGCTATAAAATAAACGCCGCCACCATGCTGGGGCAATCAAAGAATGTTTACCAGGCTGAAATTGATGCGGCTTGCGAAATGATAGATTTTCTGCGTTTCAATGTGCATTACATGACGGAGATCTACGCGCAGCAGCCACCCATATCGCCTAAAGGAATATGGAACCGTGTGGAGCAGCGCCCCTTGGAAGGTTTTGTATTTGCCCTTACGCCGTTCAACTTTACGGCTATAGCGGGTAATTTGCCAACCTCGGCTGCTATGATGGGTAATGTGGTGGTTTGGAAACCCGCTTATACCCAAATTTACGCTGCTAATGTACTAATGCAGGTTTTCCGCGAAGCGGGGGTGCCGCCGGGTGTTATCAACTTAATTTATGTAGATGGGCCTGTTGCCGGCGATGTAATATTTAATCACCCTGATTTTGCAGGCATACATTTTACAGGCTCAACGCCTGTTTTCCAAACCATATGGCAAACCATAGGTAACAACATCCATAAATATAAAAGCTACCCGCGCATTGTTGGCGAAACCGGTGGCAAAGATTTCGTTCTTGCCCACCCAAGTGCTAATACGGAAGTTGTAAGCACAGCTTTGGTGCGCGGCGCATTTGAATACCAGGGGCAAAAGTGCTCCGCCGCTTCAAGGGCTTATATTCCTGCATCTCTATGGCCAAAGGTTAAAGAACTGATGCAGCGCGATCTGGCTGCTATTAAAATGGGTCCGGTTGAGGATTTCGGCAATTTTGTTAATGCTGTAATATCAGAACTATCCTTTGATAAACTGGCCAAATACGTTGATACTGCAAAAAACGACAGCACTGTCGAGATAGTTGCAGGTGGTAGCCATGATAAAAGCAAAGGCTGGTTTATTGAGCCAACCGTACTTAAAGTAAACGATCCTTATTACGTTACCATGTGTACTGAACTTTTCGGTCCGGTGCTAACAGTTTATGTTTATGAGGACGACAAATTTGACGAGATATTAGATGTAGTTGACAAGACATCGGTTTATGCCCTTACGGGAAGTATCATATCACAAGACAGATATGCTATTGATAAGGCTACCTACCATTTACGCAATGCTGCAGGTAATTTTTACATAAACGATAAACCAACCGGGGCAGTCGTGGGCCAGCAGCCGTTCGGCGGCGCCCGTGGCTCCGGGACAAATGACAAGGCCGGCAGCATGATCAACCTCCTGCGCTGGGTATCACCAAGAACAATTAAAGAAACTTTTGATCCGCCGAAGGATTATAGGTATCCTTTCCTGGGATAGTTTTTTATAAAGACAAGATTCAAGAGGCAAGAATCAAGACAGTTACGGATACTTTATCTTGACTCTTGTTTCTTGGCTCTTGACTCTACTG
>CBFGNU010000338.1:0-3953 GCA_965650195.1 uncultured Mucilaginibacter sp.
CAAATTATTTACTATTTGTGCCGATACCAGCACCGGATCTACACTGCTCCATGGGCTGGCCCCATGCGCCGATCTGCCGTTTACAATAATTTGCATATCGCTCACCCCCGCCATGGTACCGCCCGGCCGATAAGTGAGTCTACCTACTTCTACTTGCGAGTTAATATGCAGGCCGAAAACAACATCAACTTTTGGATTTTCAAGCACGCCTTCTTTTACCATTTGCTCAGCGCCACCCTTTTCGCCCAAGGGCGTACCCTCTTCTGCCGGTTGAAAAATAAATTTAACCGTTCCACGCAAATCTTTCTTCATTCCGGAAAGCACCTCGGCCACTGCCATTAAAATAGCCATGTGCGAATCGTGTCCACAGGCATGCATCACACCTACTTCCTGCCCATTATATTGTGTTTTAACTTTCGATGCAAATGCCAGCGGTGTTCGCTCAACAACAGGCAAAGCATCCATATCTGCCCGTAGCGCCACAACCGGGCCCGGCTTATCGCCTTTTAATATTCCTACTACGCCTGTGGTTGCCACGCCGGTTTTAACTTCTATACCTAATGATTGCAGATGCTTGGCAATAATACCGCTGGTGCGCACCTCGCGGTTACCCAACTCCGGATGCTCGTGAAAATCGCGGCGCCAGACAATAATTTTATCTTTAAGGGCATCAGCCCGGGCGCTTATACTTGTATTAATAGCAGCGGTTTGTGCCGATGCAGAAAACGAAATAACGGTGAAGGCAAAAAGTAAAAACTTTTTCATGCAGGCGGGATTAAGTATATGCTTTAAATATAGGGATTTATATTAAAGTGCTTTTGGGTAATTTGTAAAGCGATAATACCTTATTCTAATAATAGCTAACTTCGCAGCGATGAAAAAGCACCAACCCACCATACTGGTAGTGAATGATGACGGCATTACTGCCCCGGGTATAAAAGCCTTAATGGATGTAATGAAAGAGATCGGTCGCGTGGTTGTAGTAGCGCCTGACAGTCCGCAGTCGGGTATGGGGCATGCTATTACCATTGGTAAACCGCTGCGCTTAGATCCTGTTGACGTTTACGAAGGTATTGAAATGTACAGCTGCTCGGGCACTCCGGTTGATTGCGTTAAACTAGCCGTTACCAAAATATTTAAAGGTAAAAAACCTGACTTGTGTGTATCGGGTATAAACCACGGTCTTAACAATGGCATTAATGTATTGTATTCCGGCACTATGTCGGCCGCGGTTGAAGGCGCGATAGAGGGCATCCCGGCGATAGGTTTCTCATTGGACGATTACACATTACACGCCGATTTTAGTCATTGCGTTAAATACGTTAAAGAAATAGCCCTGCAGGTTTTACAGAATGGCATGCCTACCGCAACGTTGTTGAATGTAAACTTCCCCAAAGGCGGGCATATAAAAGGAATAAAAATTTGCCGCCAGGCCAATGCCAAATGGGCTGAGGAATTTGATGAGCGGTTGGACCCTTACAAACGCCCCTATTACTGGCTTACCGGAGTTTTTCAATTAAATGATAATGGCGAGGACACCGACTCATGGGCTTTAGATAACAACTACGTATCGGTAGTACCGGTACAATTTGATATGACCGCCCACCATGCCATACCTGTTCTGCACAGCTGGAAATTCAACGTTTAATAGCATGTCCCCATTAAATCACCCCAACACATGAAATATTACCTGGTAGCCGGCGAGGCCTCGGGCGATCTGCATGGGGCCAATTTAATGAAAGAGCTAAAAAAGCTGGACCAGCATGCAGAGTTCCGTTTTTTTGGTGGCGACCTGATGCAAGCCGAAGGGGGCACTTTGGTAAAGCATTACGCCGAAATGGCCTTTATGGGGTTTTTAGAGGTAGTGGTTAATTTACGCACTATCTTAAAAAATCTTAAAGCCTGCAAAGCAGATATATCCGCCTGGCAACCTGAAGTTCTGATATTGATAGATTTCCCCGGGTTTAATTTAAAGATCGCTGATTACGCTAAAAAGCAAGGAATACCGGTAAATTTCTACATATCGCCCAAGGTTTGGGCTTGGAACCAAAAACGCGTATTAAAAATAAAACGGGTAGTAGATCACCTGTTTTGCATACTGCCATTTGAGGTTGATTTTTATAAACAATGGGGTATGCAGGTGGACTATGTGGGCAACCCACTACTGGACGCCGTTGCCGCTTTTAACCCTCAAAGCGATTTCCTGGTTAAACATAATTTTACAGGTAAAAAAATTATAGCCTTATTGCCGGGCAGCCGAAAACAGGAGATAGAGAATCTGTTGCCGGATATGTTGACTGTTGCCGAACGTTTTAAGTTTTATCAATTCGTGATAGCGGGAGCGCCATCATTTGATGCTGATTATTACAAGCCTTATCTGAACGGCAAAAATATCCCTATCATATTCAATTCAACTTATGATTTGCTGAGCCACTCTGATGCCGCGATTGTAGCATCAGGTACCGCTACGTTAGAGACAGCTTTATTCCACGTACCGCAGGTGGTAGTTTATAAGGGTGGTAAAATATCGGTAGGTATTGCGCGAATGGTTGTGAAGATCAAATTTATATCGCTGGTTAACTTGATCATGAACCGACTGGTAGTGAAAGAATTGATACAGGAAGATTGCAACCCCAGTAAGATAAATACAGAATTAGACGCAATACTTAACGATGCGTCTAACCGCCAACAAATGCTTGCTGACTATAATGAGTTGGACAAACTAATGGGCCAACCCGGCGCTTCGGCTAAAACCGCGGCGTTAATTATCGGCTACCTCCAAAAAGGTTAACAGCGAATGCTGCCCTGCTGTGTGCAGATCGCGCCAAACACAGTTGATCTCGGTATCAGGTGCTGCAGCCCTTAAACCACAGTAGGGATAAAGCGTATCCACAGCCATACGTGCAAGCCTGGCCAAAACACGGCTTGTCTGGCTAACTTCCCTTAAAGTTTCCGGACTAGTTTCTTCCCACGATGCGTCAACCGCAGTAAAAAGCTCTGCCCTCGCCTGATTTAACTGCTCTGCTTGCTCAGTTAAAACCTGCCATAGTAACGCTATTTGCGTTGACGTCAGTTTGGGCTGATGCTGTTTCTCCTCAAAAATGTCGCGACAAAGATCGACAAAATGTACGGCCATACCCGATAGGTTAACTGCAAGCGTAGCTTCTGCCAGTTGCAAAAACGGATACTGATATAACTTCTCTTCAATTTGCGAATAACGGGCATCGATGTGGAAGCATCGGTTAGCTGGCACTTGCACATTATCTAATTTAAAAGAATGGCTTCCCGTTGCAACCATGCCCATATATTTCCAGGTCGGTAATAGGCTAACGTGTTTTTTATCGATAACAAAGGGTAACACTAAGGCTTGGCCATCGTCATTTAAAACGACTGCTCCGTTTCTGGTAATGGTGCAATTAGCAGTAAAATGCGTGGCATGGTGTGCGCCGCTGGCGTAGTTCCAGGTACCATTGAGTATATAACCGCTTTCTGTTATTTCTGCCGTCCCGCCTACTGCACCGCTCCCGGCCAGGCATACGTATTCATCACTAAATATATCTTTTGCCGCTTCAGGATCAATAAAACCTCCAAACCATCCTGCACCGCTGCAAAGGGTAACCACCCATCCTGTGCTGCCATCTGTCCAACTGATGGCTTCCTGTAAGCGCACCAGATCAGGTAAAGCAATTTGCTTGCCGTCGTATACTTCAGGCACTAACAAGCGAAACCATTTTTGATTGTATCCGATAGCCAGCTGCGCCTCATTCAGCATGCCCAATCGCTCCGCTTCTGCTGCGCTGTTACGTATAGCTGCTACATGCCGGTCATTAATATATTTTGAAGGGTGAGGTAGATCTCCCATAATTAACGTTTACAGCGATTTTTCTTTTCTATAAATAGATCGCCAATCAAAAAAGCCAAAAATGGCTACAATAAATAAAAACAGCGTGAGC
>CBFGNU010000339.1:0-3930 GCA_965650195.1 uncultured Mucilaginibacter sp.
GGTAGCTTTCATTGTCTTAGTCAGCAGGAGCCTGAAGTTTAAGAAATTTTTTACCGACATATTTCCCCCTTTTACCGAGTTATTGCCAGTTACTTGCCTTTTTCTGTTTCAGCTTACTATATTAGTGCGTTACTTTTGAGTAACAAATAATTTAAACGACATGGATACTAACCCTAATATAGATCACCAAGGTAGCGCTAACAAAGGAAAAGTTTTAGCAGGCATCATTTTGCTTTGCATCGGCGCTTCATGGTTACTCAAAGAATTTGATTTTTTCTTTTTTCCGCACTGGCTGCTTAGCTGGCCAATGTGGCTTATTGTTGGCGGCCTTTATTTAGGAGGCAAAAACAACTTTCGTAATTCATCGTGGGTCTTTGCTGTAGCTATCGGCGCAGTGTTTTTACTCGGCGAAGCGATACCTGGTTTAGATGCCGGTGCTATTGTTTGGCCGGGAATGCTCATTACCTTTGGGATATGGATGATAGTAAGAAGGAATCAAACTACGCATTGGGATAAAAAAAGCTGGAAGAACAAATGGGAAAGTAGTAAATACGACTTCAATGTTAAGCAACCCATCTCAGCCGAACCCATTGCTGACTTTAATGATGCAACCGACACCAACACTGCCGGCACTCCAAGCCAGCCCTTTTATTCGGGCGATGAACACCTCGAGGCCATTTCTATTTTCGGCAGTGTAAAAAAGACTATCTATTCAAAAAACTTTCAGGGTGGCGAGGTAGTAAACGTTTTTGGAGGCGCAGAGATCGACTTAACCCAGGCCGATATTATTGGTCGTGTTTATATTGAGGTTACCCAGGTATTTGGAGGCGTTAAAATGATCGTTCCTTCACACTGGACAGTAGTATCAGATGTTGCTGCTGTGTTTGCCGGGTTTGATGATAAACGTGTAAGAACTGCCGTTCCGCAGGATGCCAATAAAGTTCTTGTAATTAAAGGGACATCCATATTTGCAGGGGTAGACGTGCGCAGCTATTAATCGGTCACACTAACTATCATTTTAAAAACTAGTTTTGGCTACTCCATCATCAACATCGTTAACATTTTCAAAATTACGCGGCGCGTTTGTAGCTTGCGGGTTAGCTTGGGGCTGCCTGCAAAGCTATATAATACACGGCTTTGATTTTGACTGGTTTACCGGTATAGCAGATGGATTGGTAAGCACTGTACTATTGGCAGCGGCATGTTGGCTCATTAACAACAACCTGCGTTACTATCAGCCGGGTAAGGGCAGTTACATTAATATATTAATATGGTGCGTAGCGTTGGCTGCAGCCTGTACAGCCGGCAGCCGTTATATATTGCTACCTTTCTTAAATACCACACCGGGTTACGCCAGTTTTATGGGCCAATCATTGGTAATTCGCTTTTTTACTAATTTTTTGGCGATAGGATGGATGGCCATGATCAGTATGATCTGGTATACCCAACAGGATCAAAAAGAGAACGAAAAGCGTAAAACCGAGGCGGAGCGTTTGGCGAGGGAAGCAGAGCTGTATAATTTGCGCCAGCAGTTGCAGCCACACTTTTTATTTAACAGCCTTAACTCTATTAATGCTTTAATTGGTTTCAAACCCGAGCAAGCCCGCAAAATGATACACCAGTTATCAGACTTTTTACGTGGAACATTGCGTAAGGACGACCAGCAACAGGTTACCCTAACAGAGGAGTTGCAACACCTTAACCTATACCTCGATATTGAAAAAGTCAGGTTCGGTCACCGTTTAAAAACTGAGATCAGTTGCGATGACAGCTGTGGCCCCTGCGTAATGCCGGCCATGTTATTGCAGCCACTTGTGGAGAACGCTATTAAATTTGGCTTATATGACACTACCGAAGAGGTGGTGGTAAGCATAAGGGCAGAGTTGGATGGCAATTATTTGGAGCTTATAGTGCAAAACCCTTTTGATCCTAAAACTTCGCGACCGCGGCAGGGAACTGGTTTTGGCCTGAGTGGAGTGCAGCGCCGCTTATATTTATTATTTGCACGTAATGATTTGATGGAAACACACGCAAATGATAATATATTTACAACCATAATAAAAATACCGCAGTTATGACCCGAGCATTACTAATTGACGACGAACCCCTGGCCCGCATGGTTGTGAGAGAATACCTACAGGATTTTGGGCAGATTGAAGTATTACAAGAATGTGGCGATGGGTTTGAGGGTCTGAAAGCAATACAGCAGCACAAACCCGACCTGGTTTTTTTGGACGTACAAATGCCCAAAATAAATGGTTTTGAAATGTTGGAACTGGTTGATGACGCACCGGCTATTATCTTCACTACAGCTTTTGATGAGTATGCTATAAAAGCGTTTGAGGCACATGCTGTTGATTATTTGCTAAAACCGTTTAGCAAAGAACGTTTTGCAAAGGCAATTGAAAAATATCTCGGCCAAGCGTCAAGTACTAACGTAGTGCCAAAACAAACAGAAAATCTATTAGAAACGGCATCCCATTCGCCCCAGCAGCATGAGCGTATTGTTGTTAAAACAGGTACCAAGGTAAAAATTATACCCGTTGCTGATGTGCAATACCTGCAGGCCGATGATGATTATGTAAGCGTATTTACACAAGAAGGCTCCTACCTTAAAAATAAAACCATGAGCTTTTTTGAGCAAACGCTTGATCCGCGCCACTTTGTGCGCGTACATCGCTCTTACATATTAAGTGTTCAGGAAATTACCCGTATAGATCCTTATGAGAAGGACAGTCACCTGGCTATTCTTAAGTCGGGTGCAAAAATTCCGGTCAGTAAAACCGGCTATGCTAAACTTAAGCAAGTATTAGGGATATAAGAATCAGTTTTTCCATTTAATATTCTTCCTCTACCAATATTAACACATTTAAAGCCGCATAAAGCGGTTTTTTTCGTTTATATTTCCACTGTAATACTTTAATATTATATATTAGTTACTTATACTATTGACTGAAAGGTTGAAATCATATTGCGCGATATTTATTTTTTTGAACACACTGTGTTCTGCTCTTTCTGCGCATCCGCTTAACGGCGTAACCGATAGTTTAAAAAAGCTCATCTCCACCAACCTCCGGAATACATCCGCAGACACCACAACCATAAGGCGCCTTAACAAACTGGCTTATGAGTTTTATGAATCGTACCCTGATAGTACAACCTACTACGGTGAGCTGGAAATAAAACTCGCAAAAAAAATAAATGACATCAAGGGGGTTGCAGACGGGAGCGTTCAGGTTGCTTCTGTAAGTTCTTTTAGGGGAGATTATAAAACCGCAGAAAAACTTTATAATAAGGCGATTGATATTTATAACAAGACAGGCGATCTGCATGGTTTATATAAATGTTATACCGGATTGGGTGGCATTCAAGATTATTTGGGTAATTACGATAAAGCTATTCTACTTTATAATCAAGGCCTGGGGATAAGCAAGAAAGCGCGCGATGAGGCTGACGAAGCAGATTGTTATAATTTATTAGGAATTACTTACGACAGTAAGGGGGATTATTCAAAATCGCTGGATAATTATTTTAAATCGCTCATTATCAATATAAAACAAAAAGACGAACTATCTGCAGCAGATAAGTACTGCAACATTGGTGTTATAATGCATGAACTCGGACTTAATTCTAAAGCGTTAGATTATTACGGACGAGCGCGTGACATTTGGCACAAACTTGATGACAAGCAGGGCCTTAGCGCTATTTACCAAAACATTGGAGAGGTGCTGCTTGATCAGGGGAAATATGCAACGTCTTTGCAGCATTTGCGTTATGCTGAGGCCAGTTATAAGGAAATGGATGATCATGATGGATTGAGCCTGATCTATTATGATCTTGGTTTGTTTAAACTTAGAACAAACCAAAAAGACTCCGCACTTTATTATCTTAATCTTTCGCTCAAATCAGCCAATCATAACAAGATAAAAT
>CBFGNU010000340.1:0-3897 GCA_965650195.1 uncultured Mucilaginibacter sp.
TGAAAATTAATAGCTTTGAGTTATACGCATTTTAATGAAAAAACTCAGACAAACCATCGCAGAAATTCAATCGCTTGATGCTGAATCTGCCCAAAAAATTGAATCATTGCTTTGGCAATACATCTGCTATTCTCCCAAAATTCCTGTGCGCCTGCAACAACAGCAATTGCTTGATAACGCAGAGATATCTGTGTTAAAGGTAAACGATGAGCACTTTGCAAAAAGCGAATTAAGTTTTAACGCTTTCAAATGGGGTAATGGCAAATACAAAATAATACTCACTCATGGCTGGGGTTCAAAGGGTTTGGATTTTGGTGATATGATAACAGCCTTGGCTCAAACAGGTGATTTTGAAATTATTGCTTTCGATGCTCCCGGGAATGGAAGCTCAGAAGGCGAGCTTTCGAATTTATTACTTTACATACAGGCTGTAAAGGCCGTTACGTCGCACTATGGTAAGCCGGATGCACTTGTGTAGGGCATTCTTTAGGGGCAATGGCTAATGTGATTGCTTTAAGACAGATGGGAATAAAACCTGCTATCTTAATTAGTTTAACCCCGCTTCTTCAATTAAAAGAAAATTTTGAGTACAGCATGAATGCTATCGGAATTTCCCAGTTGAACCAGGCGGAATTTTTAAATAGCTTTTACGACAAGTTTGGTGTACCCGCGTCGAGCTTTACTTTTAATAATTGGTACAATTTTGATAATACCCTTAATCATTGGCTCGCTTATGATGTGAATGATTTGATTTCGCCATATTCCTATTTAAAGGATTTCTTAGAAATAAATCCCACTATTAAAAAAAGTAATTATGCTGATGTGGGACATGATAAAGTAATAAAGTCTCCAACTGTGATCAGCGACTTAATTGAGCAGGTAACCGCTGCTATGCGTTCATGAGGTTCCCGTTTCATCTATCTTAGTATCCACACTTACTTTTTCCCAGTCATCAATCTCCTGCAGCATATGCCGGGCATGCCCTTTTATAGCTTCTACAGCATCGGTTCCTAATACAAGTCGCAAGGGAGTGTGTTCTGACTTTAGTGCCTCATCAATGGCGCGGGCAGCTTTTAGTGGGTCACCCTCTTGTGTATGATGCATCTGGTCGGCAAAGGCTCGTGTAGCGCCGACAGTCTCGCTGTAAGCCTCCATTTCAGGCATGCGTTTCATTGCGCTACCCGCCAGTTCTGTGCGGAACGCTCCCGGCTCTACAATTAGCACTTTAATACCGTATGGCTTCAATTCGGCAGCTAAAGCTTCAGATAAGCCTTCCAGCGCAAATTTGGAGGCAGAATAAGCGCCGAACCCGGCAAAAGACATCTGCCCGCCCATGCTGCTTATATTTACAATTGCTCCTTTTTGTCGATTTCTAAAATGGGGCAGGAGGGCTTTGGTTACAGCTACCGCGCCAAAAAAGTTGGTTTCTAATTGCGCCCGCAGGTCCGCTTCCGGCGTTTCTTCAACGGCGCCTAATATCCCATACCCTGCATTATTGACCAACACATCCACCTGCCCAAATTTTTCAATGGCCTGTTGCACCGCGTCGTCTATCTGTTTGTTATTGGTAACATCCATTTGGACAATCTCTACCTGCTGTGGCGCTAAGGCTTTCAGTTCTTCCAACTTATCTTTTCTGCGTGCTGTTGCTATAACCTGATAGCCTTCACCTATAGCATATTCGGCGAAAGCCCTGCCAAACCCAGACGACGCGCCGGTAATAAACCATACGTTGTTTTGTGTATTCATTATATCGTGTTATTTATTGTTTTCTGCCGGGAACGTTATGCCGGTAATCTCTTTACATATTGTTAAAAATTGATCCTGCACAGCAATATCGTCCGCTTTGAGCTGATAGCGGGCTTCCCTCTTGTGGTGAAAATAGCGGCCGCTTATCATGGCTTCAGGATCGGTGCTTTCTGCCAGCCAAACCTGTGTTTCAAATCCCTGCTCCAGGTCGTCAGACGCGCCGGCTCCGCCCATTTTGGTAGGCACCCATCCTGGGTCGACAGCGTTGGCAAAAACGTGGGGCCATTTTCTGGCCACTGCTTTAGCAAGTATCAGATCTTGTAATTTTGAATCGGAGTAATTTATGGAAGGTGGTTTACCCTGCAAACCTTTCAGCGTTGCATCTCCGCTTAAATGCATACCCGAACTCAGGTAGATAAGCCGTTGCGGTGGTCGGATGAGACAAGTGAGCACATATGGCGCCAGGGTGTTTACGGCCAATATCAGTTTTTTGTCGACCTGGTAAACACCGGCATTATGAATAATAGCATCAAAGCTGCCCAATTGGTTAACCTGCGCAGCCAGCTGTTTAACGGCTTCGATGTCTGACAGGTCAGCGGACAAAGCTGTTTCCGCACCGGGTACTTTATCCAAAGCCTCCTGCGCCCGTTGATCATTGCGGGCATGAAGTACTACCCGGTGTCCTTGCCGCAGCAATTCGGTAGCCGCCATTTGCCCCAGGCCATCTGCCGATCCGGTGATGAATATCCTTGCCATTGTTTTGGTTTATGGTATAACAATAAAGTAGTGGGCCGGTTTTCTCCAAATACATATCGCATTTTTGCTGTTCTATGCTGGATAGTTATCTACTCACCGCACAAAAAAAGCCGATAATTATTAGTTACCGACTTTTTTATACAATTCAATGTGGTTATTTCACTCGCTCCGTATATTCTCCGGTGCGTGTATCTACCCTTATTTTATCGCCCTGATTTACAAAAAGCGGTACTCTTAACTCAATGCCATTATCTGTTGTTGCCAACTTAAGGGCGCCTGATGAGGTATCGCCCTTAACTGCGGGCTCTGTATAGGTAATTTCCAGTTCTACAAAGTTGGGAGCCTGAGCCATAATGGGTTCTTCGCTTTCAAAGGAAACGATAACGCTCATTCCTTCCTTCAGAAATTTCACTGCCGGACCGAAAAGTGCTTTTGGAATGGTATGCTGCTCAAAGCTTACATTATCCATTATGACCATAAAATCGCCATCCTCGTACAAATATTGAAAATCATTTGTTTCAACACGGCAAATCTCTACTTGCTCGTCGGTGCCCAGACGTGCCTCTACAATTTTACCGGTTTTGATGTTGCGAAACTTGTCCAGATAGAATGCCCCGCCTTTTCCTGGGGTGCGGTGCATTACTTCGGTAACGCTTACCAGTTCGCCATTGAAGCGTAGTATATTGCCTACTTTAATTTCGGATGCTTTTGCCATGAAGATATAGTTTTCAAATTTGAGCCCAAAGATAAACTAACTTATGATATAGAAAAGGATGCCCAACTATTTGAATTCCTAATACTAACTACTAAATTGATTTTTATTACGACTTGCTGAGATAAGCCTATTAACGTCTCAAACTTTCCCTGCCTCCTTAATCAAAGCCCTCATCAATTCCGCTGCCTTGGTATGCTTCAATATCGGCGCAATCTGCCCGCCCCAAAATAGTATCATGTCCCATTTCTCCTGCTCCAAGGCCGCTTTTCGCAAAGGTGCCATAAAGGTGGATTGCAAAGGGAAGGGTAGCAACCCGGCTTCCTGATGAAGCATATCTTTAGCTATCCGGCCGGTAATCCCTCTGCCTAACCTGCCCGTAAACGCTCGGGATAGGGTAGTGTATTTAGCTGCATCAGAGAATAGCATCTGCCGATGGATGGGTAAAGCGTTCGATTCGTCAGTTGCCAAAAAGGCGGTGCCTATTTGCGTGGCGTCTGCACCTAAGGTTAGCGCTGCAGTAATGCCTCGACCGTTGGCAATACCGCCTGCGGCAATAACGGGTACCCTAACTTTTTCTTTGATGAGTTGCAGCAGTACAAATGTGCCGGTGGTAGATGCTTCTGCCGGAGTCAGGAAAGACGGGCGGTGCCCGCCAGCTTCAAAGCCCGAAGCAATGA
>CBFGNU010000341.1:0-3882 GCA_965650195.1 uncultured Mucilaginibacter sp.
TTCGGATTTCGGATGTTCGATTTCGAATTTATTTTGAGTTCGGATTTGTATATTAGGGGTCGTGCAGCGAAAACTACTAATTCTTTTTGTGAAAATATTTGCAGGTTTATTCTTGTTGCTATCTTTCTTGGCATTGTTAGCAGTACGATTAAGCGAGAAAGGTGACATCGTAGACAGAAATTCCGGATGGATTTTATTGTCGTTTTTGATGGCAATAGTTTTCTTTATTTGTAGTCACTACATTATCGATGGAAAAACTGCAGAAAACCGTACCAACAAAACCGGAGAAGAGTTGCTCAATGAAATCCGGAAAGTCAATCTGAAAAAAGTAGAAATTTTAAGAAAGCGATGACTACGGCTTCAATTATCCCCCCAAACTTTATTCTCGACGCTTATTCTCACATAAAGCATCATCGCGTTTAGTACAGAAAAAATTATAGCCGTGAAGTAGAGATTAAATACCAATGGTATAATAGCTATCTCCAAAACCACTTCCATATAGTTAGGATGCTTAAAGATCTTGTACGGACCTTTTTTGATAGGGTAAACGCCAGGTACACGATAGATCTTGGTGTTCCAGTATTTGCCTAATGATGATAGCGCCCAGAATTTGAATGACAGTACAGCAATAAACGCCAACAGGAAATAATAACTGAATGGGGTATTGTCCCGCACGCTGTATTCAACAATCAGCGATACAATAAAGAGCGTATGCATGCCCACCATAAAAGGGTAGTGGCTTTGCCCATATTGAACGGCACCCTGTTTTAGCAGCCATTTTTCGTTCTGGCGGGCTATGTACAACTCTGACAGGCGCTGTGTGATAAGGAAAGCGAGGAATACCCAGAAATACATGGTTAATTATTTGAAAGCTTTAAAAGTACCATCTCACTCGAAAAGCCCGGCCCCATAGCCATCATTAAACCGTAGCCATCTTCAAAGCCATCCGTCATAAATTTATCCAGCACATATAAAACCGTCGCGCTTGACATGTTGCCGTTGTCGTTCATTACTTCGCGCGTTTTCTGCAGAAAATCCCCCTCCACCTGTAAGGCATCCGCATATGCGTCCAAAACCTTTTTGCCACCCGGATGAAAGATAAAGTTTTTAATATCGCTTAGCTCTAAATTGTGTTTTTGCAGGAATTCGGTTATGTCCTGCTTTACATTCTCATGTATAAAGGTAGGGATATCTTTAGAGAATAAAACCTTAAACCCGGTGTCCTTAAACTCCCAGCCCATTACATCAAGCGAATCATAATATAGTTTGCTGCTGGCGGCCACGTAAGTCGCTTTTGCTTTCGGAGCGGTATATGTGTCACCTTTAACAATACAAGCCGCCACGCCGTCTGAAAACAGGCTTGAGCCGATAAAATTACTCTTGCTGTAATCACTTTTAATCAAGGTAAGCGAGCAAAGCTCTACAGCCACCAACAACACAATAGCTTTTGGGTTAGCAATAGCTATTGTGTTAGCCTTAGCCATTCCGGAAACGCCGCCCCCACAGCCCAGGCCCCAAATCGGCGTACGGTTGATATGCGGATTTAAACGCATTGCGTTAATGATCAAAGCGTCCATACTCGGCGTAGCCAGCCCGGTGGTTGATACAAATAAAATATCTGTTATTTCTTCTTTGGCAACTCCCGCTTTTATAATGCAATCCTCAATCGCCTTAATGGAATATTCCAGGGTAATTGTCTGGTAGTCGTTATTCCTCTCTTCAAACGTGGTGGGTTTGGCGTACCAATCAAGCGGCTTGCAAAAATTGCGGGTGAGTATCTCCGTGTTATCAAAGGCAAATATCAGCCTGTCGGTTTGCGGGAAGTTGGCCGAAAACAATGCCTTAGCCTGCGCTTTTACAGCTTGCTGTTCTGTTTTATATGGAAAATTAATGGTCGATGTTGCTGCTATGTAAGGCATACATTATATACGTAAAATAATTGCTTTACGCTGCCTTAATAAGGTTTTATGTGGCTTAATTGTTTTGTTCGGGTACACCTAATAAAACAAAAAGCGTCCCGGTTAACCGGGACGCTTTCCTATCAATTATAGTTGTTAGCTATTAATAGAATACAGTGTAAAGGGCAGTCAATATACCGATGATCAATAACGCGCCAACAGCAAAGCTGTTGGTTGTTTTAAACATAGATGCATCAACTTCCAATCCGTTTGTTTTCTTACCGCGTGAAGCATCAATTAAGCTGATGATGATCATACCAACCATAGATATAATAAACACAAAGCCCATACGGTCAAGGAAAGGTATTTCATAAAGGAGACTGTCTTTATTTAAATAGGAAAAGCCAGTGCTTTTTAAACCTGAAAGATCAGCAAATTTCGGCAGGAATTTAAAAAATACCGAGAAGGCAAAACCACCCACCGTAGCAAATAAAGCCGCGTTTGATGATGCTTTTTTCCAGAAGAAACCTAATATAAACATGGCGAAGATACCCGGAGATACGAAGCCTGTATACTCTTGTATGAATTTAAAGCCGCCTTCTTTATCTATGCCTAAAAATGGTGATATTACCACGCCTAATACCATGGCTACTATTACCGTTATTTTACCTACGATAACCAGGTTCTTTTCGCTGGCATCAGGGTTTATTTTCTTTTTGTAGATATCCAGCGTAAAGATGGTAGCAATACTATTTGCCTTGCCCGCTAATGAAGCTACAACCGCCGCAGTTAACGCCGCAAATGCTAAACCCTTAATACCGCTAGGCAATAAGTTCAACAATACAGGATAAGCATTATCATGGTTTTGGCCTATGCTGGCCGCGCTGCTCGCGTCAAATACTTGTTCTTTAAACAATACATAAGCGGCAATACCCGGCAATACTACTATCACCGGCATCAAAAGTTTCAGGAAAGCCGCGAATAAAATACCGGCACGGGCAGTCTTCAAATCGGCACCTAAAGCACGCTGGGTAATATACTGGTTACAACCCCAATAGTTAAGGTTCACTATCCACATACCGCCTAAAAGCATGGTTAAGCCAGGTACGTCGCCGTAGCTTGGGTTATCCTTTTTAAGGATCATGTGGAAATGGTCATTGTATTTGGCATGCATTAAAGACAAACCGTTCATTATACCTGTTTGGCCATAATGGGCAGCTACCGCATTAACTGCAATATAGGTAGTAACTAAACCGCCTAATATCAAAAAGAAAACCTGTATAACGTCTGTAAACCCAATTACCTTCATACCACCCAGGGTAATGATTATGGCAAATAAGGCAAGCAAACCTATACACAAACTGAAATTGATACCGGATATACCGTGAATAGCTATTGCACCGAGGTAAAGTATTGAAGTAAGGTTTACAATAACGTATAGTAATAACCAGAAAATAGCCATTATCATTGCTACAGTACTGTTATAGCGCTGATGCAGGAATTGCGGCATGGTGAATATCTTGTTCTTAAGATAAACCGGAATAAAGAATACGGCTACTATAACAAGGGTAAGCGCGGCCATCCACTCGTAAGTTGATATGGCTAAACCCAACGTGAAGCCGTTACCACTCATGGCCACAAATTGCTCTGCAGATATGTTAGATGCAATTAAGGATGCACCGATTGCCCACCAGGTAAGGGAACCCTCGGCCAAAAAGTAATCCTTTGATGAGGATACACCGACAATTTTTTTACGGTTATAAACCCACAAACCGTAAGCTGCAACGATGACGAAGTATATAAGAAATACTGCATAATCGCCAAAAGATAATTCTTTCATATGTTTTATATTGGTTTTTTGCAACAATTATAACCTTTATGTTACGTAATAGCAACAGCGCCGAACAAATATTATCGACAATGGTTTGTATTTTTTACACTTACTGCTTTTAGGATGTTTTTATTAGCCTGCTGCAAGCTAATA
>CBFGNU010000342.1:0-3828 GCA_965650195.1 uncultured Mucilaginibacter sp.
AATTGAAAATAGGCCAAATTTTAGTTAAATTTTTGCCGGCTGCAACACCTTTCTAAGGGCATCTACATAACGCCGGGTTTTCATCGTTATAAGGTCGTCAAAAAACTGGCAACATTATTGTATTACCCTGCTCACTATGAAAAACATCACATTTGAACACATAACCGACGCTTATCAGCTGGTAACTGGCGCGAAGATAAAGGGCAAGGATCACGACGAAATATTTGAGCTTGGCGCTTACGATGCCGATAAAAGAGGATACATTTTGTATGCTTTTGAGGATGGCGTGCGCTTTGATGATTTTAACGTTGTGATATCAGAGACCGAGCTAAAAAATCATTACCTGATTGAAAATGTTAAAGTTAGCCAAAGCTTAGCTGCGTAATTTAACAGCTGTTTTTTTCTTCTTCCGAAATTTTTAGCATCTTTGTAAAAATTTACAGAAATGCTAATTCTAAATCACTTCCGCTATATGCAACCAACGTGGCCTTGTGCGCCGCAGCGGAAGGGTTATGCATTGCCTGCTTCACTCTTCGGCAGCTTTGTTTAAGCGAAACGCTTAAGCTGCAAATCAAAATACTTTTTTATTTATGCTCAATGCCTAGCGGCATTAAGCACCTAATGCATTTTACATGGAAACTTATTACACCATAGAAGAAAAATATTTACAAGTTTTAGATGAGTTAAACTACGGCGAACGCCCTAAGGCTCTTAAATTACTTAACGAGATAATAGCAAATGACGCTACATATGCACGCGCGCACTATCAGCTTGGGCTAATGTATTACTATACTATTGAAGATTACCAGTTGGCCGGCTACCATTTTAAGCTGTGTGCCGAATTGGAACCAGATTTCCCCGAGGTTTATGAACATTATTTACGCCTGGTGATATTTTTGGGTATGGATAAAATGGTAAGTACAATTGCTGAAAAAGCGCTTAGCGTAAAAGGCGTTAACACAGCTGTTATTAATTCGTTATTGGGCCTTTTTGCTGAAAAGAAAAAGGACTGGGCCATATCTATTAGCCATTATCATGCTGCCTTGTTGGATTCGACCAATAAAGAGGAACAGGACAATGCAGAAGCGGATATAAAACGGATAAGGGAAAAGTTAAGAGTGAAAGTGAAATACAACTACCTTGTGGGTTAATAACAAAACAGGAGGATCCTCCTGTTTTGTTGCTTCCGCTCGCTTAGAAGCCTAATTTATACAAAGGTTTAATGCCTGATATTTTATTTTATATTAAGGGGTTTATAGCCATAATCGGTTAAACCCTGCTGCTTTTTCATCGTCATAAATGCAAATAAAACGAGAAGAAAATGAAAAAGTTAGCCATAATATCAGCATTAGCCCTTAGTGGTTTTGCTTTCAATAGCGCCAGTGCGCAGGTACATGTGAGTGTGGGTTTTAATTTGGGTGGCCCGGTTGTGGTACAAAGGCCGGTGGCCGTATACGACGATTATTACTACCTGCCTGAAGTTGACGCTTACTACAGCGTAGGCGAAAACCTGTACTACTATAACGATGGTTACGATTGGATATCGGCAGTTTACCTGCCAGGTGCATACCGCAACTATAACTGGCGCAACGTGCGCAGGGTTCAGATCCACGCCAACCGCCCGTATTTAAACCATACCGTTTACCGCACCAGGTACCGTGGTAACCAGTTTGACTGGAGGCGTTATGATAACCGTAACGACAACCGTAGAGATTGGGACAGAAATGCCGGCAACAACCGGTCTGACTGGAACAGAGGAAACGATAACCGCGACCGTAACAGAGGTAATGATACCCGCCCGGATTGGGCCAGAGGAAACGACAACCGCAATGATAACAGAGGCGGTGGCCAGGACCAATGGAACAATAACCGTGGGAATGATAACCGTGGAAACGGCAGGTTTGAACAACCATCGCAACCCGGACGTGGCGAAGGAAGGCCATCGCAAAATGATAACCGCGGACGCGGTAACGACAACCGCCCTAACTTTGCAAGTAACGTTGCAGGCAGACGTGGTTTAAATTAAGCGCAATTTTCCCCTATCATATATTATACCCAAAAGGCCCGCGGTGATTGACCGGGGCCTTTTTTATTAGCAGAATTTATACCACCAATGTTATTTTGCCAGCGTATATTCTCCTGAAAAGTCAGTTGAATAAAGCTGATAAAGCATATCAGGGTTTAGTCTTGAAGGATCTTTAACCATTACGCCAGCACCTTCCGCAGGAGCATTAACCTTAATGCTGTAGTTTACCGTTCCGTTGTTGTCCGCAAGAAAACTAATATATTTTAAGGGGATGGCTAACTCATAAACGTACTGTGCTTCATCACTGATCTTTGCTGCTACACGTATTCCCTGTAAATTATAAACAGGAATGGAAGTTTCACTAATATCATTCAGGCCCGATACATCCATAAGCTTGAAAGCGGTAGCCATCATTTTATTGGTAATATTTTGTACAGAGTCGCGTTTTCTCTTGTCATCCTTAAGATTATAAACCAAATGCATATGATCGTTTATCTTGTCCCTTTCATTAATTTTGCCTTTAGTAGGGTAAGTAATTACCGATGACTTTTTATCTCCTGAAGCACCTTTTGGCGGCTGTATAGTTAAGGTAATTCCGGCGCCTATAGCTTTAAAATTACCGCTTTTTTCTTCCATGCAAGCAATCAGGTACAAATTTTCGCCGTCGTTTGACAGTGTATAAAATACCCGGCTTCCGGGGTTATAAGCCTGAAACTTACCTTCCCATTCCGTGGCCTTACCGTCTATTTTAATATTGGCAGGCGCGCGCAAACTCGCCTGTTGTATTCTGGGCAGTTTTTGGGCTAAGGCATTTGTAAAAGTTAACGCGGCAATTAAAAGTAATTGTAGTTTTTTCATAGCTATTTGGCTAAAGTATACTCGCCGGTAAAATCGGTTGCAGTAGCGTACCTTGCAGCAAATTTTGCATTCATTTCTGCCACGGCCTGGGCTGCAACTTCAGGTGATACTTCGCCGCCGCCCGCCATAATAACTTTACCGGCAAAAGGTTCGTAATGCCTGATGCCGTTGATCTTCAGTTGATAGGAAAATTTCGTTTCCTTATTTGCTGACAGCCCCAGCGAGCTAAGTTTTACAGCTATTTCTAAAGTGTAGGCCTTTTTTTCATCAAGGAGCTCGTTGGCCTGGATACCTTTTTCGTTGTATAGAGATATTAATGTATCTACACCCTTAACCCCTGTAACTTTTATAAATTTGTGGTTATCCCTAAGTTTCTTATTATACTCCATAACTACAATATCTACGGGTCGTTCCGAGTCTTTAGTGTAGGTAACCTTTAAAGGAAAACTAAGGGTCTGTTTACCTTCTGTATAAGGATAGGTGATGTTTACATCATTATTAACGCCCTTTGTATTTTTAATGGTGAGGGTAATTCCGCCATCAACTATTCTGTTAATTACATCCCCGTCGCTCGCTTTAATAATGAGGTATAATTCTTCATCATTATTTGCCATGGTGTAAAGCAGATCTGTGCTGTAGTTATTGGCCTGAAACTGGTTATCCCACTCCGTCGCCTTACCATCAATTTTTACGTTTACCGGGATGCGAACGCCGGCTTCCTGTTTATTGGGCAGCTTTTGGGCGTGGGCATTTGCAAAAGCTAACGTCGCAATTAAAAGTAGGTGGAGTTGTTTCATGATAAGGTTATTTAGCTAAGGTGTATTCTCCCCAAAAATCAGTAGTGGCATATATAATATTATTTCGGTTTTGAAAATCTGTGTTGAATGCCCCGAACTGTGCATCGTTCATCTTGCTTCCGTCGGCATTGGTGCCACTAACCAGCG
>CBFGNU010000343.1:0-3826 GCA_965650195.1 uncultured Mucilaginibacter sp.
TAAATCACCCCGCGCCTGGGGACCGACGTCCGTGGCCTCATCCAGCGGGTCGCCCATAACTTTGGCGGCCATCTTCTCCACAAACAAACGCGTAAACTCCTTCTCAACGGATTTGACAACTACAAAGCGTTTGGCAGCAATGCAGCTTTGCCCGCCGTTAACCAGGCGGCTGTTAACGCAGATCTCGGCGGCCTTGTCCAGATCGGCGTCTTCTAATATAATATAGGCGTCGCTGCCACCTAACTCTAAAACGGTTTTCTTTATTAATGAGCCGGCCTTCTCTGCCACCTTTTTACCCGCGTTGGTACTGCCGGTAAGCGTTACGGCTTTTATTAAAGGGTTCTCTATAATGGCATCAACAGCTTTGCTGTCTACCAACAGGGTTCTAAATACATTATCCGGGAAGCCTGCCTCTTTTACCAGGTCCTCAATTGCCAATGCACAACCCATCACATTGGATGCATGTTTAAGCACCCCACAATTACCGGCCGCCAAAGCAGGAGCCAAAAACCTAAACACTTGCCAGAAAGGGAAGTTCCAGGGCATCACCGCCAGCACAACCCCAATAGGGTTAAAAGTTACATAGCTTTTTGATGCGTCGGTTGCTATCGTTTGATCTTTTAAAAAGCCGGCCGCGTTTTTAGCATAGTATTCGCAGGAGGCGGCGCACTTTTCTATTTCGGCTACGCCTTGCTTTAAGGGTTTGCCCATTTCAAGCGCCATCATTCGCGCCAACTCAACTTTTCTGTTAAGCATCTTTCCGCTTAATATATTAAGGAGTTTGCTTCGTTCAGTGCTATCGCTGTTTTTCCATTGCTGCCACGCGGTGTCAGTCTGTTTTATAATAGCTTGAACATCGTGGCTGCTATGAGGCTCACGGCGGGCAAAAACATTGCCGTTTATAGGATTAATTGATAGTAACATAATGACTAGATGCTGTTTACTGTTTAATAACAAAAAGGCTTTTAAAAACAACAGTACTTATACGCAAAGTTTTGAAAAAGAAGGAAAAAAATGCAAATCGCGCAGAATTTTAGTAAAAAGCAGTGTTTTTCGCCCGCTCGCTAACAAAAAAACGAGGCAACTGTTTTAGTAAATAAACGAATTTGTTACATTTTTTTTACTGAACGGGGCATTACAGTGAAATTATAAAATAGCTGTAAATTAATTGTTAAAAAATTACTAAAAGTGACATGGCATATTGCATAAATTCATCGAACGTATAAATTTGTTATACCCCTAAAATATAAGAGATGAAAGCGATTAAACAATTATCAATCGAACAAAAAATGCAAATGGTTATATTAACGATCATTTGTTTTGCGGCCCTTATTAACTATATAAGGATGTAACCCAAAGAATTAACCATGTACCGGATGGGCCGGTACATGGTTTTATATTTTAAGCTCTTACTTGCCCGTTACCTCTTATAAGCCATTTATAGCTCGTTAGTTCCTGCAAAGCCATAGGTCCCCGTGCATGAAGTTTTTGTGTACTTATTCCTATTTCGGCCCCTAAGCCAAATTGTGCACCGTCTGTAAAGGCGGTTGAAGTATTAACGTAAACCGCAGCTGCGTCAACCCGGTTTAAAAATACCTCCATATTTTTCTCGTCTTCTGTTATTATCGCCTCGCTATGTTTTGAGCTGTAGGTAGCAATATGGTCAAGGGCCTGCTGCAAACTGTTGACGGTTTTTATAGCCATCTTCATCGATAGAAACTCCGTTCCGAAATGTTCTATACCAGCCGGATGGAGCAAATCAGAAGGGTAGGTGCCGGTTAAAGCAGCAAAGGCACGTTCATCCGCAAAAATAGTTACACCAGCCTCGCCCAGTGGCTCGGTCAATTTGGGCAGATCATTTAGTCGTGAAGCATGAATAATAGCACAGTCTAAGGCGTTACAAACGCTAACCCTTCGGGTTTTGGAATTAAATATAATGGCGGTCCCTTTTTCAAGGTCGGCCGATTCATCAAAGTAAGTGTGTACAATGCCCGCGCCGGTCTCTATTACCGGCACCTTGCTGTTTTGGCGAACGCTGTTTATCAATCCCTGGCTGCCGCGCGGTATAATAACATCAACATAGCCAACTGCCTGCATTAATGCTTCAGCAGCTTCGCGTTCCTTAGGAAGTAAAACAGCTACGTTTACGTCTATATTATGTGCCGTCAATACTTTATGTATAACATCAATAATGGCTTGGTTGGAGTAGGCTGCATCGCTACCGCCTTTTAATATGCAGATGTTCCCGGTTTTAAAGCACAAGGCGAACACATCAAAAGTTACGTTGGGCCGCGCTTCATATATCACCCCCACTACGCCAAGCGGCACACTTATTTTTGATATGTTAAGTCCGTTTGGCAGTGTTTTTTCAGAAAGTATATGTCCGAGAGGATTTTCCAGTATGGAAACATTGATAATGTCTTTCGAGATATCAGCAATGCGTGCTTCGGTAAGTTTAAGTCTGTCGTAATTTGGGTTGGCCGAATCCATACGGTCTAGGTCCTTTTTATTCTCCTCAAGTAGGTGGGCGGTTTGCGCCACTGTTTCTGCGGCAAGAGCTTCTAAAACCGAATTAATTTGGGCCGCAGTTACATCAAGGTTGCGTGCCGCTAATTGCGCGCTCTCAAAATATGAAGTATAGCTCATTGTTTTTAAGATTGAAGATAAAGATAATCATAATGCACTAACGGCTTTTGATTTTTTCGGCCCATGCTTTCCTTGGCTTTATCAGCGCCATATTCTGCAATGCCTAAACCAATCAGCTCATTGTTGTCATCTATTAGTTTGATAATCTCACCTTTTTTAAAATCTGATAAAATATCAGTTATCCCAATCGGTAACAAACTGGTGGCTTTGTTAGATGTAAGTGCCACCCGGGCCCCGGCGTTTACCTGTACAATGCCGGTAGCGGCTTTTTCAGAGTGTGCTATCCATTTTTTCTTTTCAGACGCTGTTTTGGTAGGCAGGAAATGGGTCTGGACAGCAGTATTGTTTAATACATCCAATAGGATGTTATCCTTAGTGCCATTTGCGATGTGCACAGAAATGCCCAAACGCGCTGTTTTTTGCGACATAGTAGATTTGGTTATCATACCACCTCTCCCAAATTGAGATTTGCCCGATGTAATAAATGAAGAAAAATCGATCTCTGACTCTTTTACTTCGCTAATTACTGATGAACCTTCTAAATTCGGATCGCCATCATAAATACCATCAACATTAGTCAATAATATCAATGCCTGGGCATTAAGCATAGATGCGATAAGGCCCGCCAATTCATCATTGTCGGTAAACATTAGTTCAGTTACCGATACCACATCATTCTCATTAACTATTGGTACAACATTATGTTGCAAGAGTATCTCAAGGCAATTCCTCATATTAAGGTAATGCTGCCTGCCTTTAAAATCATCAGTAGTTACCAAAACCTGAGAGCAAAGTAAGTTGTGCTGGTCAAACAAATGGGCGTAAATATTGATCAATTTAACCTGCCCAATTGATGCCAAAAGCTGGCGTACGGCAATAGCATCATGCTTATCAGATACAGATATCAGGCTTCGACCTGCAGCCACCGCGCCTGACGATACCAGGATAACTTCAATACCTTGTTTTTTTATGGCAGCTATCTGGTCAACCAACTTACCAATACGCACCTGATCTGGCAGGCCGTTACTTTGCGTAAGCACGTTGGAACCAATTTTTATTACAATTCGGCGATAGCTGAAACTCATAATTTCGATTAAAAAACTGCTATAAATATCACAAAAATTAGTTGTTTTAACGAGTTTTGATTGTAAAATGTTCAAAAATATTACAAACCATACAT
>CBFGNU010000344.1:0-3812 GCA_965650195.1 uncultured Mucilaginibacter sp.
ATTGCACTTCCTTGTCGGCTTTTAACACCCAAAAGGCAATGCCATAGGCTTTAAGATGCTCTTTCTGCGCCTCATCCATGGGTAGTAATATCGAATTTGCCTTGCTGATGATAGGTAAAAGCAGCAGGGTAAAAACCAAAAACTTCTTAATCCGCCTCATATATAATCGCAATTGATTTGAGCAGTGTTGCTATAACAAATATAACAAACAATATATGAAGCTGTTAGGGCAACAAAAGTTTTACAAAGGTTATCAGGCGGTATCTACATCAATACCTATCTGTTTTAGCAGCAAACTCGCGTTAAAAGTTTTGCACTCGCCGGGTTTCAATTTGTAGTCAAAAAGCATCTGTCCGTTGCTTATTTGTATATCAAAATAGTAATTACGCACGTAATCAGGATACTTGTCTTCCAACTTGGCAATTTGCAAATCGTGCGTAGCTACCATGCCAACTCCTTTCTTTTTAATTAGTTGCTCTATTACAGCTTTTGAGCCCAGATACTTGTCTACAGAATTGGTACCGCGCAGCATTTCGTCTATCAAAAAGAAAACCTTCGGCTCGTTTTCAACGGCGGCCAATAACATTTGCAAACGGTCAAGCTCGGCTTTAAAGGTAGAGGTGCTCTCGTTAAGCGAATCTTTGATACGCATATAGCTCACTAATGTAATTACCGAAACCTGCATGTTTTCGGCGCACACAGGTGCGCCGCAAAGGGCCAGTACACTGTTGATGCCAACTATACGTAAAAAGGTGCTCTTACCCGCCATATTCGAGCCGGTTATTATGTCTACTTTAAATTTATCGGTTAATTCATAATCATTCTCTACCCTGCCCGATGGTTTAATAAGCGGATGTGCCAAAGCTTTTCCTGTTACAGTATAGCCATCGCCTTCTGCAATTTGAGGAATCGCCCAATCAGGATAATTAATGCGTAAACCGGCAATGCTGTACAGTGCCTCAAATTCGGCTATTACATCAAAAGCTTCTTCAAGATCATGATAATTGTCACGCTTCCATTTTTCAATGGCTATAACCTGTTTAAGCGCCCATAAAAAGAATACGTTCAGTACAAACCCAACAATCATTATTAGGTTGTAGCCTAACTTATGTATCAGCTCAGATAAATAAGCAATATTTTTTGAGGTTTGCTTTTCTATTATCCGCCCGGCTAATTCTTTGTTAAGATCTGCTTCCCATTTTTCCTCCTCAATTTTATTGAAAGCGACAGCATAAGACGCTAAAACATCGCTTATCTTATCGGCAATGAAAGACGATTTTACAATATAACTTCCTTTTGATGATACTATTATAAGGTTAGCTGCCACCAAAACCAGCGCCAATAACTTAAATATCGGACTAAAAAAAGCGCCAACAATTGCGGCGGTTAATAATATGGGCGCTATTGTAATATACTTTGATAACGCCGCTTCACCCGGAATATTTAAAGGACTCTTGAGATAATTAAAAAGCTGCTGAAAGCGGTTAATATCAGTACCATTGGCAAATAACAGTAAGGTTTGTAGTTCGGGCTTCCATTGACCTTTGCTTGCTATTTCCTGAACCGATTGCTGACGCGATATAATCGTTTGCCGGTCGGCGGGAGAGCTTAGCCAGGAAGCTAATTTATTGTTCCCCAAGGAGGTTGCTGTACGGTTAATAAGGCTAAATAAAGACGCGCTACCGAAGATATCCAGATCAGAGGTGTAAAAATGTTTTTCGTTGTTGTAGCCTGCACCTGTACCGTAAAGATTGGTACGTTCTGTCATGCTGCCTATCTCATTGTTATAAATGCGTTCCAGGTCGGTGTAATACTTTTTCTTTTTTTCGTAAATACTCTGGCGTTGTACCAGCCATGCAAAACATAATGTTAGAAATACAAAGCTTACAGCGATAACAGAAAAGCTATTGCCTTCTATACCCGCGAACACCGATACCGCCATCAGGAAAAAAACCAGCAGGCGCAAAAGCGAATAACTATTTGCCTGCTCTTTATAGCGTTTTGCTTCGGCGGCGGCAGCCGACGCGAGGTTTTGGTAATTGTTGATTATATCTTCCATAAATGTGAGGCTAAATAAGCACTTATATTTTAATTTAGCGCTATGAAGATCACATTCCTTGTTATCGGCAAAACTGAAGACGATTATTTAAAAGAGGGCATTGATAAGTACGTTAAACGCCTCAAACATTACACCCGTTTGGAAGTGGTTGAATTGCCCGAGCTAAAAAACACTAAGGCCTTAACACAGGATCAGCAGAAAACTAAAGAAGCAGAACTCCTACTAAAAAAAATAAACGTCAATGATTATGTGATCTTACTGGACGAGCGTGGCTCCGAATTATCATCAAAACAGTTTGCGGCTTACTTAGAAAAACGCGCGCACGCAGCGGCAGATGTTGTTTTTATTGTGGGTGGCCCTTACGGGTTTGATCAATCAGTTTATAGCCGTGCTAACGATAAACTCTCCCTATCCCGCATGACCTTCTCGCATCAAATGATCCGCCTGTTCTTCACAGAACAGCTATATCGGGCCTTTACCATTTTAAAAGGCGAGCCCTATCACCACGAATAATTATTGCTTATTTATCTCAGTCCAGAGCAGATCCTTTAGCTGATCGATATTTTTCTGCGCTACTGATGATATAAATACCGAAGGGATATCTGTCGGTACTTCCTTTTTCATTTCTTCCATCAGTTCATCGTCCAACATATCAGCCTTGGTAATTGCTAATACACGTGGTTTATGCATCAGTTCAGGATTGTACTCATTCAGCTCCTTAAGTAGGATGTCAAACTCTTCTTTAATGGAACGCGTAGTATCAGCAGGTACCATAAACAGTAACACCGCATTACGTTCAATATGTTTCAAGAAACGAATGCCCAAACCCTTACCTTTTGATGCCCCCTCAATTATCCCCGGAATATCAGCCATTACAAATGATCGATTGCCTCTGTACGCCACAATACCCAAATTCGGAACCAATGTTGTAAAAGCGTAATCAGCTATCTCTGGCTTAGCAGCAGAGACAACGGAAAGAAGTGTAGATTTTCCGGCATTTGGGAAACCAACCAAACCAACGTCGGCTAATAATTTCAGTTCAAGTATGTTCCAATCTTCTTTACCGGGTTCACCTGGCTGCGCAAAACGCGGTGTCTGCTGCGTAGGCGATTTAAAATGCCAGTTACCCAGGCCTCCCCGGCCACCGTTTGTTAAAATTCGGGTCTCGCCGTCTTCGCTTATTTCAAATAAAACCTCACCGGTTTCAGCGTCTCGGGCTATCGTACCCAATGGTACTTCTAATATCTCATCGCGCCCGGTTTTGCCGCTGCTTGTTCCACTACTGCCGCTTTCACCATCGCCGGCAATAACGTGTTTTCTAAATTTAAGGTGCAACAGTGTCCATAATTGAGCGTTACCTTTTACAATAACGTGTCCGCCGCGTCCGCCATCGCCGCCGTCAGGGCCACCCATCGAGGTATGTTTGTCGCGATGCAAATGTGCAGAGCCAGCCCCGCCATGGCCAGACCGACAGCATATTTTTACGTAATCAACAAAATTTGAACCTTGAGACATGTGGTTAGTTTTTAGTCCGGAAGTCCGTAAAGTCCGAAAGCAATTTTATAACAAATTAAGAAAACAAATAGTTCTTACGGACTTGCTGACTTTTCCGACTTACCGACTAATAACGGGCAATTATCGCGTCAATAGCACCTGCTATTTCGTCAATAGTGCCGATACCGTTTATACCGGTAAATTTATTTTGTGCCTTATAGTATTCGGCAACTGGTGTAGTTTTATCGTTGTATTCTTT
>CBFGNU010000345.1:0-3777 GCA_965650195.1 uncultured Mucilaginibacter sp.
TACTATTTTCTCTTTTACTTAACAGGACGTCCTTCCATGTCCAACTCGGTTATCGGATAACCCAACTTTTCTAAGCCCGGTTTGATGGATGCCTTGTCACCAACAACAACAATCACCATATTTTCAATTGGCAAATATTTTTTTGCTAGGGCATTTATCTCGGCTTTAGTAATATTTTTAAGTATTTCGTTCTGCTTAGTGATAAAATCAGGATCAAGTTTGTACCTGGCTATATCATCTAAAAAGTATGCTTTTTGCAGAGCAGTTTCATATTTAAGCGCCTTGCTCTGTCCGATGGCGCTTTTAACAAAAGCCAGTTCCTGGTCGGTTATCCCTTGCTCTCTGAAAAGACGTATATCACTCATAAATTCGTATACCGCGCTGTCGGTCACATTTGCTCTTACACCGGCCGTGGCAATAAAATAACCAAGAACCTCAGAACCCGTAAAGTACGAGCCTGCACCATAAGTATAGCCCTTTTCTTCACGCAGCTTCAAATTTAGTCTGCTGTTAAACGCCTCTCCTAATACATAGTTCATCAAACCGGCCTTGTAATAGTCGCCGGTGGCATCATATGGCAATGCTAAATAGCCAAGGCGGATCTCTGATTGCGGAGCTTTGTCTTTATTAACCAAAAATATCTGCGTTTGGGGTACCGCCCTACCCGCCGGAATTTTAGGCAAGCTTAAATCGGCACCCTGCCATTTTTTAAGGAAACTCAACTTAGGTGTAATAGCGGCCTGATCAATATCTCCAACTACAACAAGGTTAGTAGCCATAGGCGAATAATTAGCTTTATAATAAGCCTTCACATCATCAAGCGTTATAGCAGAAACACTTTCTACGGTACCGGTTGGCGATATCCCCATAAAGTTTCCCTCGCCGTATAAGGCCTTTAAAAATGCCACCTGCGACAAGGCAGATGCGTCCGTTTGCTGATTTTTGATCTGCTCCAACCGTTGCTTTTTTAACCGGTCAAAATCGTCTTTATCAAATCGCGGGTGAAATAAACGCTCTTCAAGCAGCGCCAGAGTTGGGTCAAGGTTTTTGGTAAAGCTGTAAACGCTAACATACGCCCGCGACGCGTTGCTGCTAAAGGAGATTGACGAGCCCAACATACCTAAGCGGGTACTTAGCTCCTCGGCAGTATAATGCTCAGATGCTTCGCCTAACATTTGCGCTGTTAGTGATGCTATGCCTGCTTTTCCGACAGGCTCAAGTAAATGCCCGCCTTTTGTTGAAAGTAATAGGGTAACAGCCGGTATTTCATCGCTTTTTGCACCCATTATGGTGATGCCGTTAGCTGTTTTGCTTTGCCAAAAAACAGGCAGCTTTACTACAGGGTTAGGTCCCGCCGCTGGTTGCTTTTTGCGGTTAAAATTGTCCTTTGCTTTAACATATTTTAAGCCACTATATTCATCTTTTGGAGCTTTATAATTTGAAGCATCTACCTTATAATTATCGGCATGTGCTACTTCTTCGGGCTTACCTTTTGGATAAACGCTTAAAATAACAGCATGCTTGCCTTTAATATAGGTATTAAACACCCGCATTACATCTGCTTTAGTAACAGATTGATAGCGTTTCAGATCTTTTGGATAATAGTTGGCGTTGCCTGTTAAAGTTAGGTAACTGGCAAGGTTTGATACTTTTCCGGACACGCTGGCTAACTGGTTAACAATCTGCGCTTGCCGGGTGGCAATAATACGTTTCGCAACCTCATCGCTCACGCCTGTCTTTTCGAATTCATCAAAAGCATCACGCACTATTTTTTCCATCTCGGCCAATGAATGTCCCGGCGAAGGCACCACATCTATAGAAAACTCGCCCGCCAGTTCAGCGCAAGGGTGGCTTGCGTTGGCCAATAATGATTTTTGTGGCTTTGTAAGATTTTTATACAAGATAGAATTTTTGCCCTGCCCCAATATCTCGGCCAGCACATCAAGCGGCACCTCATCAGGGTGATAAGCGGGCACCGTAGGGAAAGTCATCAAAAGGCGCGGAAAGCGCACATTATCCTCGTAAGACACATAACGGTCTGCAGTTAATACCGGAGCGGGCAACTTCATTGTGCTTACCGCCGGACCACGTTTTATAGGGCCAAAGTATTTTTCGGCCAGTTTTACCACTTGTGCGGGCTTTACATCGCCCCCCACAGTAAGCACTGCATTGTTGGGCCCGTACCAGCGTAAAAAGAAATTTTTCAGATCGTTAACGTTGCCTTTATTCAAATCTTCAAGATAACCAATGGTCATCCATGAATAAGGGTGGCCATATGGATATAGCGCGGCTGAAGTTTTCTCGTACATTAAACCATATTGACGGTTGTCATAGCTTTGTCCGCGCTCATTTTTTACGGTGGCACGTTGTATCTCAAATTTTTGTTGGGTAACAGCATCAAGCAAAAAACCCATGCGGTCGGCTTCCAGCCAAAGCATTTTCTCCAGTTGATTATTGGGTACTGTTTCAAAATAATTGGTACGGTCACGGTTAGTAGTACCATTATTGGTACCTCCCCCTTCAGAGACGATCTTAATCAGTTCCTCATCGGCAACGTTATCCGAGCCTTGAAACATCATGTGTTCAAAAAAATGCGCGAAGCCTGATTTGCCTATCTGCTCGCGTGCCGACCCTACATGGTAGGTTACATCAACATGTACCAACGGATCTGAATGGTCCTCGTGCACTATAACGGTTAATCCGTTAGGGAGCACGTATTTTTCGTAGGGAATAATTAGCTGGCCGGGCTTACGGGTTACTTTCTCTACTAATCTGGCTTGCGCATGGGCGCTAAACGTAGTAATACAAAGTGCGGCAATACAGCATAAAAAGTGTCTTGTTCTAAACATTGTGACGGTAGTAAGGTAAATAAATGAACAGTTAATGGATTGTGATAAAATTATGGAAAATAGAAGAACTAAACAATACGGTGAAACAAAACAATGTAGGAAGATTTGCGCATTTATTCATACCGTCTATTTAAAAATAAATAATTTATTACTTTGAAATACAAAGTACTTTTATTTATCTTTGTTTTGAAAATTAAACTATTTGAAAACTTGTTAAACATTCATCAAAAATGACACACGCAAATAACTTAGCAGTACAACCCGGGCAATCAAGCCCATTAGTAAAACGCATGCTCATAGGCGCAGGTATTGGCGCTGTAATAATCGCACTTTTTATACTGCCTGTAAAACATCCCCAGGCAGAATGGGGACAACTTTGGATGTTGAAACCATTCATCATCACACCTTTCTCAGGCGCTGTGGGCGGTTTAGTGGCTCATTTTATGATGCATTTTCGTAACCAATATGGCTGGAACAAAGTGCTTACTCTGCTGCTTACAGCAATTATTTGCGTTATTGGTTTATGGATGGGCATTGTGTTAGGTTTAAACGGCACGCTATGGAACTAAACGATAATAATATGAAAGACGAGATGCTTTCTCATATAGATAACCCCGCACATTTAGAAAAGATGTATCGCGCTAATAAAGCACCTTTTAAGCGGGCATTTGATGTGGTTTACCCCGAACTTAAAGGTAATCCGCTTGCTGATTTCTGGCACGAAAGGCTTAATTACGAAAGTGACGAGATCAGTTGGGGCGTACGCGGAGAACTGTTATTCGTTGTGTTAACATCGCTGATAGCAGGCTTAATTGCCAAGCTTCCGCATTTCTTCGCTATAAAAGAAGAGTTCTTTTACCCGCGTAATATCGGCTTTGTAGTTTTCCCTTTTGTTGCAGCTTATTTTGCCTGGAAGAATAAACTATCC
>CBFGNU010000346.1:0-3765 GCA_965650195.1 uncultured Mucilaginibacter sp.
CCTTTAACTTGCCACTGTATACAAAAAACATTCCCGTTACCGGGTCGCCTTCTTTAAACAATGTTTGCGATTTTTTAATGGTGATGTTTTTCTTAGCCTGTGCTACTACCGGCACCCATTCGGTTAAACAGGCGCGGCAAAGAAAACAGCTTTTCAAATCACATAAAACTGACTGGCTCATCCGGCTAAATTTGAATTCATGTCATCAGAGGTTAATTTACTAATATTGTACATGTAATGTAAAGTTGATATATATTGTGATAAAAGTATATAATTATATTGTTTAAATTATATTGTGGTTTATAAAAGGCGTAAATTTGCAAAAAAAATATTCCTTCAACTTATGGAAAAAATTAACGACCACACCGGAATTCCAATATCACCTTTGTTAGCAGGTATGCAAAACGGTTTGTCATCGGATAATGGCACCCTGTTGGCAAAGCAACGGCTTTTAAAGATATGCGTATTATCTGTAATTGTTGCCGTGGCTATCAGTCTCGTTGCTAAAGTTTTGATCACCCTGATCAATATTGTAACCGGTTTGGCTTTTTTTGGAAGATTAATGACCGAATACCGCAGCCCCGCTGAAAACCATTTAGGCTGGTGGGTGATAATTATACCGGCCGTAGGTGGCCTATTGGTTGGTTTTATGGCGCTATATGGTTCTAAAGCTATTCGCGGGCACGGGATACCGGAAGCGATGGAGCAAATTTTAACCAATCAAAGTAAGATCAAACCCTCTATCACTTTTCTGAAGCCGTTATCATCAGCCATAGCCATTGGTACAGGTGGCCCATTTGGGGCGGAAGGGCCCATAATAGCAACCGGCGGGGCGTTGGGCTCTACGTTGGGCCAGCTGATGAGGATCACTCCGAACGAAAGAAAGATAATTTTGGCAGCGGGTGCTACCGCCGGGATGTCAGCCATATTCGGTACGCCTATCGCCGCTATATTTCTAGCTATCGAGCTCTTGCTTTTTGAATTTTCACCAAGGTCAATATTGCCGGTAGCCCTGGCCTGTATTACCGGAGCGGCCGGCCACCATGTTTTATTTGAATCGGGCCCTGTATTCCCCATGCCTAATATCGAACTGCCATCAAACGGTGCGTTGGCTATTTACAGTGCGATAGGTTTAATGGTCGGGTTTCTTTCAATGGGAGTTACCAAAATAGTCTATCTTATTGAGGATGGTTTTGATCATCTTCCCATCCACTGGAAATGGTGGCCAGCTATGGGTGGTTTAGCTGTGGGGCTGATAGGCTATTTTGCACCGCATACCTTAGGTGTGGGCTATGATAATATTGTTAATGTTTTATCAGGCTCAATGGCCATACTAATCGTACTGCGGTTATTTCTGTTTAAGTTTCTTTCATGGGCAATAGCTCTGGGAAGCGGTACTTCAGGCGGAACCCTGGCACCGTTGCTAACTATCGGCGGTGCCGCAGGAGCGCTGTTAGGGTCAGTTATTTTAATGTGGTTCCCCCATAGTGGTATAAACCTGCCGCTGGCGGCGCTTATTGGCATGTCTGCTATGTTCGCAGGTGCGTCCAGAGCTTATCTTACCAGTATCGCTTTTGCACTTGAATCTACAGGACAGTTCCACGCATTGCTGCCACTGTTGGGCGGATGTACAGCTGCTTATATTGTTTCTTTTTTTCTGATGGAAAATACCATCATGACCGAAAAGATAGCAAGGCGTGGTGTTTTAACGCCTGACTCATACGAACCAGATCTGTTGAATAAGCTGTCCGTAGCGCAGGTTCACAACAGGGCCGGAAACATCCTTAATCCCGAAAGTAAAATTGCGGACATCAGGGCCACGATCAGATCGGAAGCGATCAACACCGAAGATTATTATCTTGTAGCGGATAGAAAAGGTAATTACATGGGTATTGTTAGCCTACAAGATATAAACGATCATCAAAACAATCCTGAATCATTGCTGGAAGATTTGGTGCAGCATATTAATTTGTATGTAAAGGCTAATGAGCGGTTACGAAAAGCGGTAGAGATCATGTCGGCTGAAGATTTAAGGGCGATACCTGTACTTGCCGACGAAAGGATAGTAGGCCTGCTAAGCGAGAGCGACGTTATACAGGCTTATAAAGATCAGCGCGAAGAAAACGAACAATCAACTATTCATATCTCGTTAAAAAGGCAAAAGCTAAAAGTGCTGAGTCGCGGAAAAAGTATATTCAGACCAAGTAATAGTTGATATCAACACCCATAGTTCATCGTAATCCAATCGGCTATTTTTTTTGTTAGCTATACTTCCATTCTTATAACAGGATCGCGGTATCAATAGCGGGGGACAGGGTTAAGTGAGTATGTTTGCAAGAGTTCGCTGTCATTCTCAGTTTATCTAAAGATTGCATTTAACGTCAAGAATATCCATCTTTAAACACCAGTTAATCCTAACTTCCTGTTAAAATGAAAAGATATTTACTGCTTATGCTGTGTACTATTGCAGGCATTGCTGCTTATGCTCAGCAGCCCGATCCTAATTTCGAGTTGTATATATTGGCCGGCCAATCAAACATGGCAGGCCGTGGCCCTATAACCGAGGCCTATGCAAATGCAGGAAACGAAAAAGTACTGATGCTTACCAAAGATGGTAAATGGGTGCAGGCCAAACACCCTATACATTTTGATAAGCCCAGTGCTGCGGTTGGACCGGGTATGGCGTTTGGTTTGGAGATGTTGAAATCCAACCCCAAGGTTAAAATAGGGCTGATACCTACAGCAGTGGGCGGGTCGCCTATAGAAAGTTGGCTGCCCGGCGCGCTGGATGCCGCCACCGGAACTCACCCTTATGATGATGCTGTTGCCCGTATAAAACTGGCCATGCAATCAGGCGTAATAAAAGGAATTATCTGGCACCAGGGCGAATCCAACAGTAACCGGCCCGAGCAGGTAAAGGCTTATTTAGAGCAATTAAAAGAATTGATAGGTCGTTTCCGCAAACTAACGGGTAACGATAACCTACCCTTTGTAGCGGGAGAATTGGGCCGCTATGCCCCATTCGGTAATATTAATGACGAGATAAACAAGTTGCCGTCTGTAGTACCGTTTACAGCTGTTGCCACTACTGAAAATCTGGTACATCGTGGCGATAACCTGCACTTTGACAGTCCATCGGCAGATGAGCTGGGTAAAAGGTACGCAGCTAAAATGTTGATGTTGCAAAAGAAGAAATAAACCCAAAGACCCACAGCGTCATTCATCATTAGATAGCGGGCACCAAACGTTCCTACGGAACGTAGAAACGCTATTTATTTTCTACCAACCAGTCGTTCCTCTGGAACGAAGATCTAGATAATCCCGTAGGGATGTTTCGTTGGTAGGAGAATGACAGCAGATAACTCACGTTCCATAGGAACGTTTGGTGAAAATTTGAAGCAATATCAAATCCCGAGCAGCACCGCTCCCCAAAACCTAAATGGTCATCCGATAAATAATAGCGTAACATTTTAAGGCAAGCTGTATCCAACCCCGCATTAAGTACATTTGACCAGCTTATGCAGGATTTTGAAACCATTTATACACTTTATTCTCCCCAGATTTTCAGGGTATGCATGGGCTATGTGAACGATAGGGAACAGGCCAGGGACCTAACGCAGGAAACTTTTATATCGGTTTGGAAAAACCTTGGCTCGTTCAGGCACGAATCAAAGATCAGTACGTGGATCTACCGAATAGCCACAAATAATTGCCTTCGGGCAATAGAGATAGGCAAGCGTATGGTTAAAACCGAGCTGCCTATGC
>CBFGNU010000347.1:0-3716 GCA_965650195.1 uncultured Mucilaginibacter sp.
CGTGCACATCAATTGTTTGGTCGGTAATATTCAGTTCTAAAAACTTCCAGTTTTTAGTCGCCAGCGAATCAACAAAGCCCCGTTTGGTTTGTATATCGCCGTTGGAGTGGCCGTAGCTAAGCACATCTGATGTAAGATCATTCAAAGAATCAAGACTACCCGCTTTTGTAGCCGCGGTAAAATCATTCACCCGTTTTTCAAGCGCGGTTTTCTCCGCTGCCGGGTCGCCTGCTTCATCTTTCTGAACGGTGGGTTGTGTGCAGGCTGCTATAGTAAATACAGCGGCGGCGAGTAATAGGTATTGTAGCTTTTTCATAAAGGTTTATTTGGTAATTGGATAAACGAATGTAGGTTAACGATGATGAATTTGCAAATGGTGGGCATTCTGAAGAAATTGTATCCGCCAAAACTCCCCTCTAGAGAGGGGGTGTGCCGGAAGTGTGCGGCTGCGGGGGTGTGTTAAGCCGCTGACGTAACACACCCCTACACCCCTCCCGAGAGGGGAATCGCACCACCCGTCGCTCTTTTAAATATTCTCAATACTCCCGGTTTTCTCCTTGTTGTAGTTATCAAATAGTTATACCCCACCCGTTTCATCTCATTTTTAAGCCGCTTTACACCATTTTATAAACGCGCATTGTAAATCGGTTTAGTTTTACCCTCATGGAACAAATAGAACAATTAGAACAAAAGAAGAACTATCCCCTTATTGCCGAAACGGTTTTACTGGTAGCGCTTGCATCGCTGTATGTTATTGGGTACCTGGTTAAAGTTTATAACCAATGGAACGAATTATACATAGACGGCTTTAATGAATTCCATTTCTCCGCAGCTATGGTTAAGCATGACATTGGGGACTTTTTAATCCGCACCCATGTGCAATGGCCCATAATTGTGGCCTCGATTCTGATGTTAAAAGGTTGGGTTGTGTTTCATATCGGCGTTATTCCGCGGGCAGTTAAACGCATGTGGGATATGCAAACGATGATGCAAATTATTCTTTCGCTGCTTCTTATCGCAACATCACTTTTTGTGTACCATTATTTCCGCGAATATTTTAGGTATTTTAGAGAGGGCCATTATTATTGGTATGATATAAAGGGCAGTCACTATTACCCCAACGGTATAAAGATCTACTCGCTTTACCGTTTACGCACCCTGGTTACAGATTTTTTTGGCGTTATAGTTGCCTTCGGCATGCTCGAACTTGCTCTTGGCGCCTGCCACCGTTTCCGCAGGCTGCTGCAAAACGAAACTGACAAGTTTTATAGGGTTATGGCTTATATGCCTACGTTTATGTTTGCATTACTGCTGGTTTTCATTGCTTTGGTTTTGCGTTTGCAAACACCGCTTTGGACAGAAAATTTAAGAAACGTACTGTACTCGGGCGGCATTGTATTAATTATATGGCTAATGCAGGAGTTTATAACCGTAGAGTTTAAGCCCGAAATGATGCGGTCGCAGTCCGGTACGTTTTACGTACTGGTATCGGGCCTTGGCACCATGTGGCTTGTCCTCAATTTTGTGGTATGGGCGTCCCGCAGCTATTTTGATCTTCATCGCCAGGAAGAATATATAGCGCTGTTAGGCGGTACGCTTTGCATCGCGGTGATAATAGCAGTGCTGCGTCGATATTCGTTTAAAAGCAAAACAAAGCTGGAGCGCCTTTCGTCGGCTACCCTTGCAGAACTTTCTCAGCTTAGAACGCAGCTTAATCCTCACTTTCTATTTAACGCCCTAAATAGTTTATATACAGCCGCCCACCGCGAAAAGAGCGAAACCACTGCCGAAGGCATACAACGCCTTGCCGATATAATGCGTTTTATGCTAAGCGAAAACAACCACGAGCGGATACTGCTTGAAAAGGAGATACAATACCTGGAGAATTACCTGTACATACAGCGTTTACGGGTAGACGAAACGCAAGGTGTTGATATCACCGTAAGCCTCAGCCTGGCAATGCCGCAAGCCTATATAGCGCCTATGATGCTTATTCCCTTTGTAGAGAATGCTTTTAAACATGGCATTAGTCACAAGTCGCCGTCGTGGATCCATGTAACTTTAACCGTTGACAATGGCAAGCTGGATTTTCATGTTGCCAACTCGCGACATAAAAAAACAGCTCATGATCCTGAAGAATTTCAGGGTGGGATAGGGCTGCCTAACATCCGTAAACGTTTGGAACTTATTTATGCGCACCGTTATACGCTGGACATTAAAGAAACGAATGATGAATACAGCGCAAGGCTTACCCTGCAATTATGGTAGAAATACTTATTTTGGCTGAATGTTGTTAACCGCTATTGCTATTGATGATGAACCCGACGCGGTGGAACTGATAAGTATCCTGGCCGAAAAGGTGCCTTTTTTAACACTCAAGGCCACTTTTACCAATGCTTTTACCGCGATAGCCTGGCTGCAGCAAAACAAGGTGGACCTGATATTCCTCGACATCAAGATGCCTGATATAAACGGTATAGACCTGATGAACAGCCTAACCGCTCCGCCAATGGTGGTTTTTACAACAGCCTATTCAGAACACGCGGTTGAAGGGTTTGAATTGAATGCAATTGACTATCTGTTGAAACCTTTTTCCTCCATCCGCTTTTTAAAGGCCTGTAATAAAGCCTTAGAGATCAAGACTATGCGCGGCGGCGAAGCCCTGCCTTACATTTTTGTTAAAACCGGCTACCAGGAAGAGAAGGTGATGTTGAGTGATATAAAATACCTGGAAGCCGACGGTAATTATGTTACCTACGTATTGCCCGACAGAAATTTGCTTTGCCGGCAAAGCTTAACCGATGCCCTGAACGCCTTGCCTCAAAATACCTTTATGCGTGTACATCGTTCTTATGTTATAGCCACCGCATACATCACCAAAACAGCCCGCTTTGAAATTTATATTGATGATAAGTTGATCCCGGTAGGCGAATCGTATATGCAGCAGGTGGCCGAGCTGCGGGCGGGCCTGAGAAAGTAAAAAATGGATTATTTAACTTAAATATTTGCATTTACCTAAATGTTTAGTTTATATTTATCTTGTAAACCAATCCTTACTAATGAAACTCATCTGCAAATTTATACTATGCTGCGTCGCGTTCTGCGTTACTTTAACCACATCCTTCGCTCAAAAACTCCCTGATAGTCAAAAAGGAGGTATGCGCGCGCCTGCTGATCTGAAAATTGACGGACAGTTAACTGAGTGGGGTGGGATGGCCGCTTATAACAAACGCTTAGTGCTTTATTACACCATTGCAAATGATGATGAGAATTTGTACCTGGCAATTAAGTCGGATAATGTGGTAATTACGCATAAAATATTGCATGGCGGATTTAGTTTTACAATTAATACCACAGAAAAAAAGGAAAAAACAGGAGTAGCTTTAAGTTATCCTTTTATTGATAATGATGAAGTGCATAACGCTGTTAACGGCTTATTGCCAAAAGTAAGTGCCCTGCCTGCGGGGATGTCTGCCGCTCAGCAAGAGGAAGCGAAAGAGCAACGGGAAACCGCATCAATTGCTGCCAACCGTAAAAAACTCAACCTGTTCAAATTCATAAAAATAGTCGGGATAAAGCGAATTAACGACAAGCTAATACCGGTTTATAACGAATTGGGTATAAAGGTAGCCACGAAAGTAGATAACAAGGGGATCTATACTTATGAGCTGGCGCTACCCTTAAAATTTTTAGGCATTGAAGCAAGGGCCAAGTCG
>CBFGNU010000348.1:0-3695 GCA_965650195.1 uncultured Mucilaginibacter sp.
GTGATTGATGAGAATAACAAATACATATATTACCAGGTAGTTCCACAGCCGGCATCTTCTGCCGAAAGCTAGCAGGCCCGAGCAATGCGGTTTGCAAAAAAGGCTTTTGCTACCGCCAAGCTAAAGTTTAAAGATGCTGATAAAGGTACCATCCATGCCACAGGCGGCGTATTGGTGGCCAAAAAATCATCTGTAGCTATGCACGAGGATGCTCGTATTGATTATACTATGACCATCGAAGTAAAAGATAACCGTTACCGTTACTGGTTTACCGATTTTGTGATAGTCCCTTACCAACGTGATCGCTTCGCCAATTTCGTACCCGAAAGCGGAAAAGATGTAGCCCTTGAAAAAGGACTATCTATTCTTTCAAAAAAAGACTTTGATGGTTACACTGCTAAGCTATTGGCTAATATTAAAGGTATAGGCAATACATTCACAACTTATATGAAAACTCCGGTTGCTCCTGTAAAAAAGGAAGTGAAGAAAGCGGCTATACCGGCTACGAACTGGTAGGGAGGAGGGATGCATACTATTGTGAAACTTTTTTATTTGCTTCTTTTTGTTTCTATAGACATATTACTATACTTAAGATTAGTTAAGAAAAATGCAGTAGTTCATGAGTGGGTGATAATCTCGGTGAGTATTTTAATTGTTACAATTTCGATTCATCTGCCTAGCTTCAAAATACCTTATCTTATGGATTGGGATAACTTTGCGCCACTCTTCGCAATGGTGATACAATTGGTAATAGCGTATTACATGACCTTGTTTATGATTCGCAGGGTAGAGAGATCAGCGATGGATCCAAATCTTAAAACGTATCCTATTAAGTTGTTGTCTATAGTAAATAAAGGGATATTCTTTCTATTCATGATTGTGCACTCAATAAACATACTTGCATGGCGCTGATCATATAATTCCCCAAAAAACGCCGCTTTCACGCAGAATTTTATCAAATTTTTATTGTAAGAGCGTATTTGATGTAAATGGCCCATTTTATTAAAGGCAGTTTCATTACAAATATTATAACTAAATATTTAGTTTAATGCTCGAAATGTATTGAAAATGCAATAATGTTGCAATAATACTAAAATGCAATAATGTTGCAACAAGTTGGATTTAGGACTCGTTTTAATAGTAAATTAGAATACGTTTTTAACAGTCAATCTAAATTCAATCAATATGCTTATCTCAAACTTCAATTTGTACAAGAGCGAGTGGCTCGACCTTGTATTCGACAAACGTAACAAAGAGTACGGTGCCTACAACATCAGGCAACATTACGCAGAAAATTTAAGCCGGGCCTTGCTCATCTCGGTTGTAGTGGTGGTAGGCGGGGCCGTCGCGCTTGGCGCGGCAATTAAGGTGGAACCGAAAATTACCGATCCTGACAGGGTAGTTGCTGTGGTGGATATTATGCCGCCATCCGCTCCACCTAAAAAAGAAGAGCCTGTAAAAGCGGAATTAGAAAAACCCAAAGCTGCCGAGCCAATAAAAACCAAACAGTTTGTACAAATGGTAGTAACTGACAATCCCGTAGAGATTGATCCGCCATCACTTCCTGAACTGGCACATGTAGCCGTAGGGTCGCAAAATAATGAAGGCCCGGCCAACGGACCGATCAACGCCCCCGTTGAACCCAGTACAGCCAGCGGGCCCGGTGGGGACATGACTGAAAGCGACGCTATTCATTCAACAGGTGTTTTAAGTGTTTTACCCGCCCCTGTAGGCGGCGACGAAGCCTGGACAAAGTTCCTGAAAAAGAACCTTCGTTACCCTGAACAAGCGGTTGATGCTGAAAAAAGTGGTAAGGTTTGGATAAGCTTTGTTATTGAAAAGGACGGAAAATTAACTGATATAAAAGTGTTGCGCGGCCCCGGTTACGGCATGGACGATGAAGCTCTCCGCGTGTTGAAAAAAGCACCGGCCTGGACTCCCGGCATACAACACGGCAAACCGGTGAGAGTAGCATTTACATTGCCTATTAATTTTTCGCTCGGTAATTAAACTGAAAGGATAAAGGTAAGAAGCAGGAAGCGGCCGGGTTGGTTCGGGTTGTGTAATTGGGTCGCTTCTCTTTTTGCCTTTATCTTTTTAATAGAGTTGCGCAACAACCCCCTTCTGCAACTACTACTGCTACTGCTACTGCAACTACCCCAACCTGCTCCCCGCCAAAACCTTTTACCTTTTACCTTTCACGTTTGCCCTTAAATACCTACTTTTGGGCTTCCTTTCAAAACACATAATAAAATTGGAGACTCAGGAACTTACCACCGTTGAAACAGCCAAAGAACTTGGCCTACAATCTCAGGAATTTGACCGCATAAAAGAAATATTGGGCCGTACGCCTAACTTTACCGAGCTATCTATCTTCTCGGTAATGTGGAGCGAGCATTGCTCTTATAAAAACTCTATCACCTGGCTTAAAACCTTGCCTAAAGATGGTCCGCGGATGCTGGCCAAAGCAGGCGAGGAAAATGCAGGCCTGGTTGACTTAGGCGATGGTATAGGCTGCGCTTTCAAAATAGAATCGCACAACCACCCATCAGCTTTAGAGCCTTATCAAGGTGCTGCTACCGGTGTTGGTGGTATAAACCGCGATATTTTTACCATGGGTGCACGCCCTATCGCGCAGCTAAACTCACTGCGTTTTGGCGATCTGACCCAAGATCGTACTAAATGGCTGGTTAAGGGCGTAGTAAAAGGCATTGGTGATTATGGTAATGCCTTTGGTATTGCAACCGTTGGCGGAGAGTTATTCTTTGACGATTGCTACAATGTTAATCCGCTGGTTAACGCTATGTCTGCCGGTATTGTAAAGGCGGGCGAAACTGTTTCTGCAACATCATACGGTGTTGGCAACCCGGTTTACATAGTAGGTTCGGCAACAGGTAAAGATGGTATCCATGGCGCGGCTTTCGCGTCAAAAAATATAACTGAAGACTCTATAAATGATTTACCGGCTGTACAGGTAGGTGATCCTTTCCAGGAGAAATTATTGTTGGAGGCTACGCTTGAGGTGATAAAAACAGGCGCTGTTGTAGGTATGCAGGATATGGGCGCTGCGGGTATTATCTGCTCCAACTCAGAAATGTCTGCCAAAGGCGAACATGGCATGAAGATCAATCTGGACGCCGTGCCAACCCGTCAGCCTAACATGAAACCATTTGAGATCCTGTTATCCGAGTCTCAGGAGCGTATGCTTATTGTAGTTCATAAAGGTCGTGAGAAAGAAGTTGAAGCTGTTTTTGATAAATGGGATCTTAACTGCGCCATTATAGGCGAGGTTACCGATACCAAACGCCTGCATTATTATGCAAATGGCGAATTGGTGGCTGATGTGCCTGCTGACGATTTGGTTTTAGGTGGCGGCGCGCCGGTTTATGAGCGCGAATACCGCGAACCGGCTTATTACGCAGAATACCAAAAATTCAAAATTGAGGACGTTCCTCAACCCGAAAACTTAATAGATGTTGCCGAGCATTTGATCTCGCATCCAAATATTGCTTCTAAACGTTGGGTTACTGATCAGTACGACTCAATGGTAGGCGTGGCCACCATGACCACCAACCGCCCTTGCGATGCTGCTGTAGTCAACGTCATCGGAACAGACAAAGCCATTGTTTTAACAGTGGATTGTAACTCGCGCTATGTAAACGCAGATCCACAGAAGGGTACAGCAATTGCCGTTG
>CBFGNU010000349.1:0-3685 GCA_965650195.1 uncultured Mucilaginibacter sp.
TAGTGTAAATATCCTCTCCATCAAGCAATGCACCGTATGCAGGCGGGCCGGCGTTTGATAACACATCTGTAATATCCATATAATGCAGATTAACGCGAGCCAGTGAACCCATGGTAGCTTGCACTACTTTAGGGTTATAAACGTCAACAGTATCTTCAGAACATACAATATTCTCAATACCAAACCAATCTGCAGTACGAATAATGGTGCCCATATTACCGAGATCCTGTAAGCCATCAAGGACAAGAGAGAATTTATTTTTAAGCGAAACAGGCTTTAATACAGGCCAATTAGGTATTTTAACCACAGCAATTACATCGGCAGGTGTTTTTAAAGAACTTATTTTCTGCAGAATGGTTAATGATATTTCTATCGTGTTTATTTTATGCGATAATTTAAGCAATTTTGGCGCTATTGCCGGTGTATGGTAAATGGTTTCAATAGTATAGGCTGATTGAATAAATTCATTAACGGATTTTAAGCCCTCAACCAAAAACAAACCATGTTGCCTGCGGAATTTTTTATGTTGTAACGATTGTAATAAACTGACCTGAGATTTTGAAAGCATATATGAATAAAATAAAACTTTATCGCTTTACAATATTAGGTATTCTCCTGCTTTTTATAGGCACCGGATGCAGTTTAACCCGAAAGCTTGGCCCTCACCAGGCATTGGTGCGTAAAATCACCATAAAGGGCATGGATAAGGAGTTTTCTGAAGCCGCTGTTAATTACGTTGATAAACAGCAGCAGCCAAATAGCGTGGTTAATTTACAACTCTACTATTGGTTCAGTAAAAACGGAAAAAGAAAGATTGGCGAGCCCCCTTCTATACTGGATAGTAACCTGGTAGAATTTTCCCGTTTCCAGATGGAAAAATTTATACAAACCAAAGGTTATCTTAAAGCCACTATAAAAGATAGCATCGTAATTAAAAAAAAGAAAGCTGAATTGGTGTTTATTACCGACCAGGGTCCCTTATTCAGGATACGTAAATTAGCCGACAGCATCCCCGACGAAAAGGTAAGATCACTTTTTCATAACACCTATGCCGGTTTTTCGCATCTACGCCCCGGCGGCAGATTTGACCTGGACAGCGTTGCTTACAACCGCGACGCGTTTTACCAGGTAATGAAGCGCAACGGTTATTTCGATTTTAAAAGGAAATACATCAACTTCGAATATGATTCTGTTTTTAACAACAGCGTTATAGATCTGCATATGGTAATTGATAACCCGGAAGATAAAAATGCGCACCCTGTTTACACCATCAACAATACGCTCATCACCATAACGAACAGCAACGGGCGGGCAGGCGACAATGCAGATACCATACAGGTAGATTCACAGTTTACCTTTGTAGACCATTCGCGCCGGTTTAAACCGCACACAATAACCGATTATATTTTTCAGAAGAAAGGCGATATCTATGATGTGGATATGCAAACCGTTACCACCTCGAGGTTATCAGAGCTTAACGTTTTCAGAAACGTGCCCAATCCAACCTTTACCAAAACAGCCGATAGCACCAACCGGCTTAATTCAAAAATAGATATTGTGCCGCTCAGAAAAATGTCTGATCGGGTGGAGGGAGAATTTTTGTTTGCAGGCGGGCGATATGGCTATAACATTGGCAATACTTTTACCAACCGGAATATATTTAAAGAGGCCGCTATATTACAGGTAAAATTTAATTACAGTATCCTATACTCTACAGGCGGAGATGTACCCGGCTCGAGCGGTGTAACTAACCAGGATTTTAAAATTGGGGTAAGCTTAACATATCCGCGAATTATCTCGCCTTTTAACTTGGCTAAACCGGGAAAATACGGCGTACCACACACTACATTCGCCACCAACTATTCATTATTTTTTCAGCGCGATTTGGTTACACGTACCAATTTTATCAACTCGGTTACCTATGATTTTGCTGAAACTGCAAATAAACTTCATAGCTTAACTGCTGCCAATTTTGAATTTTCAAGGGGTTCTATTGACACTGCCGCACGCAGGCAATTATTAGAGCAAAACCGGTTTTCGTACGTATATCTTATTGGCCGAACCACATTTACCACCGGTAGCCAATACACGTATCAGGTTAATGGCAACCAATTAAACACGCTTCGCAATTTTACATATTTCAGAGGATCGTTGGATGTAGGTGGTAACTTACTGTCATTAGTAAGTAACGCACTAAATACACCTCGCGACGCAAAGGGGCAGCGCACTCTTTTTGGCTACACTTTTGCCCAATACGCTAAAGCGGAAATTGATTTCAGGGTATACAAAAGCCTAGGTGGCGACAAGCAGTTTATCTTCAGGATAAATCCTGGTTTGGGCATACCGTATGGCAATAGTCGCCAGCTTATTTTTGAAAAGAATTTTTATACCGGTGGCGCCAACGATATAAGAGCCTGGCTGCCGCGTACGCTTGGCCCCGGCCAATTTAATCGGGGTGATGCCTACGGAACTGACAATATTACCCGTGCACGCTTAAAGTACATAGACCAATTTGGCGAGGTGAAGCTGGTAATGAATGCGGAGTACCGTTATAAACTGGCTAATAATTTTTTTGGGACGATTTTAAAGGGAGCGCTTTTTGTTGATGCTGGCAATATATGGCGCCTGCACCCCGAGGTTGAAAACCCTAACGGCGAATTTAAGTTTAACCGCATTCTACAGTCCTCGGCAATTGGTATAGGTACCGGTCTGCGGTTCGACCTTAGCTTCTTTGTATTCCGCTTAGATGCCGCGTTTAAACTAAAAGATCCTCAATTTAGCGGGTCAGAACAATGGGTATTATTTAAACACGGCAACGAGTTATTTAAAAGTGGCGCGTTTAAAGAGAACTACCAAAAAGCCAACGGCGGCGAAGGTTATAACTTTATGCAGCTTAACTTTGGTATAGGGATGCCGTTTTGACGTGCAAATTAGTAGATGTACAGATATGCAGATGAGAGGATGTATACATTATCTTATTCGCACATCAAAACAACCCCTTCAATCCATTAACGATACTTTCAAAAAAGGTTGAAATGGACAGTCCGTTGTAATAGTTGAAAAATAAAAAGATACAGAAGACGATCAAAATTATAGCGATAAAACGCTTAAAAATATAAGCCAATAACACGAGCGCTAATGGTATGCCCAATAGCAGTGCCCAGCTCACGGTTATCGGTCGCAGTTTGCCATCTTGCTTATAAATGTAGTAGAGCATGGAATGGGTGCCTTCATCATTAACGTGCTTAACAAAGAAAAATGCTGACTTATCCAGCTTGTGGTGATAAAATGCGGTGCCCTTTTCAAACTTCATCTCCTCCTGAAAGCCATTAATAGTGAAGCTGAAAACGCCTTCCACATTTTCGCGGATGTTATCAAGTGAATCAACCGCTACTATCGCTACCTCACTTTCGGCAAAAGGGTTTTCTTTAACCGTAAAACGATCAATGCTTATCGTATCAGCAAACAAAGCATTGCCGGCAGATATCAACAGTAAAACAACTAAAAGTATTCTTTTCATAACAGGCAGGTAAATTAGCATCGGCCGCAATAAAAATAGTTAATATTATTTAGAACGTGCAAGGCTTTAGCTTAACAGCAAATAAGCTAATTTGTGAGGTAACTGCGTATATTTACAAAAACACCGCTTATGTTAAAAAAATCGCCAAAGGATTCGCACACCGTT
>CBFGNU010000350.1:0-3674 GCA_965650195.1 uncultured Mucilaginibacter sp.
TTTCTTATCCAATTTAAAGGTTCGGCTTAATGTAAATATAGTTGAATCGTTACCCGTATTTATTAAACCCTCTACAACAAAATAGTTAGGATTGATGTCATTGACAACGGGCAGATACTTTTCTCTACACGCATGCAGCAGCATAGAGGCTAAAAAGCCTGCTCCAAGTAAAATAATATTGCCTTTGCTTATTCTCATACTATTTCCAATAAGATGGCCTTTTTGTGGTTCCGCCTAATAGCCTGCAGTCTGCACAATAAAGCAGCGGGGCACGCGCGGCCTGCAGGGGCGGGAAAACCCAAATAAACGGATCTCCCGGAGCTATAGCATACCCAAGGGACTCTTCACATATCGATTGATCCGGAAGGTTGAACCATTCGGAAGGCAAATCCTTAGAATGAATTATAATACGCTTTTGGGTTACCGAGCCTGCGCTTATAAACCCTATCACGGTTTCCGAGGGGTCCTTTGTCGACCTGATATTGCCAAATAATAGTGATGGTTGCGCGTCAAAAATGCTTCCCACACTTTCTGTATTTTTTCTAAGACTTTCATAAAACTCAAACCCTTCGCGGGTAAGAACTGTTTGTTTAACCAATAAACTGTATGCAGTATTCAATTTTTGCGACCTTCCGGGTACTGAAATAATTGGTCTGTCAGCTAACCGGTCCTCTGAAAGATTGTTTGTAGTAGCCAACAAAATATTGCCGGATGTTAAAGTACGCCAGCAAGTAGTAATATCATCTTCCGGAAATATCCTGTCAACTCTCACTCCATTTACAATTTTAAGATATGACTTAAAATAGGCGTTGTACTCCCATGTCTCTTCATAACTATGTTGGTAATAAATACTTTTTCCGGATGGATCGTAAGTATCAACATAAAAATGGACACTGGTGTCTCTGATTTCGTGTCTCAAATCAAATTGCGGCGACAACTTGCTTCCAACAAAATCAGAAAGGTATTCCCTGTTATCCTTTGTACGGATCCTTAGCCTGTACTTTTTTGTTTGATCGGCAATAAACGGTGGCCGGCCGTATCTGCCTGCTTTTTTTAATTCCTGTAATACATAGGTTTCACCCGCGTCGCTTTCAACCTGCACTATAGCGCCCTTTTCAGGTGCCTCAATGGGTTTATTGTTCAATTTAAATGTGCGGCTCAAATTATATATGGTAGAGTCTCCACCGGTATTGATTAAACCTTCAACAACCAAATAGTTAATGTTAAAATCCTTAATTTCTGGCACATACTTTTCCTTACAGCTATAAAGCAGCATGCAGATCAGCACCAGCAAAGCTGCGCCGGCTTTTAGTTTTACATGTGCTTTATTATCTGCTTTAACTTTCATTTCGTTATTATCTTATCCAATAAGACGGCATTTTAGTGGTGCCCCCTTGCAAACGGCAATCTACGCACTCATAAACTTTTGTAGCTAAAAGTGTATCAGGATGAACATTAGGATGCATCCAGTCAATTGGTATATATTCTGTTTGAGTTGGGTCAAGCAATAAAGCCTTTACCTTAGGTTCTGGTATTGAATCTGTATGCTTTACGCAATACGGGTCCGGAACCGGCCCAATAAAATCAAATGGAAATTGATTAGCTACCAGCAATATGCGTTTTTCTGTTCTTGTACCGGCGCTGATAAACCCTATAACCACTTCGGTAGGATTTGAGGTACATTTAATATTGCCAACCAGCAATGATGGTTGAGAATCGAATATACTTCCAACTTTTTCTGTATTCTTATTTAGCGTTTCATAAAATTCAAAACCAGCTTTGGTTAGCACCGTTTGCTTTACTAAAACGCTGTACTCAATTCTCACTCTTTGCGAACCCGGAAGTATGTCTATTATTAAATTATCGGCTAAACGATCCTCGGCCAGGGTAGCTGTGGTAGCTATGGGCAGTTTTGTAGATACTGCTTCATGGTAACAGTCGTATATGTCGTCCTTTGGATAAATTCTGTCTTTCAAAAGGTGGTTCTCAACTTTAAAAATCGAATGTTGCGGGGCTCTGTATTGCCACGTTTCTATATAGGTGTAACTATAATAGCGGCTTTTGCCTGTTGGGTCATTGGTGTTGGAATATATGTTTAAGTTACCATGTCTAAAATCGTATGTTAACTCAACCGGCGGCGATACTTTGCTTTCTACAAAGTCAGATAAATACTCCTTATTATCCTTAGTACGTATTCGCAATCTGTATTTTTTTGTTTGATCAAGATTAAGCGGGGGCACAGCGTAGGTACCAGGCTTTGCCGCTAACTCAGGCAATATATAACTAGCCCCAGCGTCACTTTCAATAGCAACAATAGCCGCTCTTTCAACGGCCATTACAGCTTTGCTTTCCAATTTAAAGGTGCGGCTAAGTTTAAAAATGGTTGAATCGGTGCCGGTGTTAATAAAGCCGTCAACTACAAGGTAATTAGGGTTAACATCTTTAATTTGTGGCACATATTTTTCTTTGCAGGCATACACGCAAAAAATTAAAAGCAAAGCTGCGCCAACTTTAAATTTTCCAAGTGTTCTATAATCAGCGTTTACTATCATTTTTTTTCTATCAACGTATCCAATAAGATGGCATTTTAGTTGTTCCTCCCTGTAAACGGCAGTCTACGCACTCATGAATCTTAGTAGCTAAAAGAGTGTCAACCGTAAGGTTAAAATCAATCGGAATTAGGTCAGTTGTAGTCGGGTCCAATAACACCGGTTTAATTTTACCAGTTGTTAGCGAATCTGTATGCTTTACGCAATAAGGATCAGGAACCGGCCCAATAAAATCAAAAGGAAACTGATTAGCTACCAGCAATATACGCTTTTCAGTTGTAGTACCGGCGCTTATAAACCCTATCACAACCTCGGCCGGATTGGTTGTGCACCTAATATTGCCGGATAGCAGCGATGGCTGCGAATCAAAAATACTGCCTACTCTTTCGGTGTTTTTTGCGAGTGTTTCAAGAAATTCGAAACCGGCTTTTGTAAGTACGCTTTGTTTAACCAACACACTATATTCGATCCTTACTTTTTGAGAACTCGGAAGAATATCTACAATCAGGTTATCAGCTAAACGGTCCTCGGCAAGTGTAGTGGTTGTAGCAATGTTGACTTTGCTGGAAGTTGATTGGTGATAACAATCATATATATCATCCTCGGGATAACGCCTTTGTACAAGTTTGTGATTCTCAACTTTATAAATGGAATGCTGAGGTGCCCGATATTGCCAGGTTTCTGTATAAGTATAATTATAATAGCGACTTTTGCCTGTAGCATCATTCGTGTTTGAGTATATGTTTAAGTTACCGTGCCTGAAATCATGTGTTAACGTAACCGGCGGCGATACTTTGCTTTCTACAAAATCAGATAAATATTCTCTGTTGTCTTTAGTGCGTATTCTTAATCTATATTTTTTTGATTGGTCAAGGTTCAAAGGCGGTACCGCATAAACTCCTGGCTTTGCAGGCAACTCATATAGTAAGTAGCTTCCCCCTGCGTCACTTTCAATAGCAACAATAGCCGCTCTTTCAACGGCCATTACCGCCTTGCTTTCCAGTTTAAAGGTGCGGCTAAGCCTAAATATAGTTGAATCTGCACCGGTGTTAATAAAGCCGTCAACCACCAGGTAATTAGGGTTAACATCTTTAATTTGTGGCACATATTTTTCTTTGCAGGCAT
>CBFGNU010000351.1:0-3627 GCA_965650195.1 uncultured Mucilaginibacter sp.
TGAGCAAAGACGACATCAGTAAACAGAACAGCTGGTACAAGCAAAAACTAACGGACCTTGATGCTGATCCGGCTATAAAACTCATTATAGTAGGATGCCATCACTCGCCTTATACCAACAGTAAAATTGTTAAACCATCGGTGCAGGTACAGCAAAGCTTTGTGCCGCCTTTTATCGCGTCGAAAAAGTGCGCGTTGTTTCTCTCCGGCCATTCGCATAATTACGAACAGTTTAAAGTGCAGGGTAAAGATTTTGTGGTGATTGGCGGCGGCGGTGGTCTGCATCAAAATTTAAGGCCAAACAACGAGCTAATGCACGATGTTGCCGAAGATTATAAACCCGCTTTTCATTATCTGGAAGTAAGGCGGCAAGGTAGTAAGCTGGATGTGCTGTCGCGCAAGCTGATACCGGACTTTAGTGCTTTTGCGGATGGGCGGGCATTTCAGGTGAAGTAATTTGACAACAAGTGTTGCAGATGTCGTCCTAAAATGGTGAAATCTCATATGTTTTCAAGTCTTTAATAATCAGTCGATTGTGACGATTTTAGCTGTATATTTCCTGACGAATAAGTATGTTGCAAAGTGTTGCAACTCGTTTTATTAAAATGTTGAATTTCAATAGGATAATGAAAAAATCCGTTGCAAGTGTTGCAATTGTTGCTATATTTTTCTGCAACACCCACGTTGTTTGAATTGAATAAAACAGATAATCAGTCACATAATTAATTCTATGTTAGGGCAAGGTTTAAATGCGCTAAATCGTGTTAACTTTGCTATACAATGGCATATAAATACGTTGATAATTACCGGGAACAAGGCGCGCGCAAAAAGCTGGTTGATGAGCTGAAGAAAAAGGGCATTGAGGACCGCCAGGTATTAGAAGCCATAGGTAAAGTGCCCCGCCATTATTTTTTTGATGAAACCTTCTGGGCGCAAGCCTACAAAGATATTGCCTTCCCGATAGGCGAAGGACAGACCATATCACAACCCTACACAGTAGCCTACCAAACAGAGTTGCTCCACATAAAAAAAGGCGAGAAAGTACTGGAAATTGGCACAGGATCCGGCTACCAAACCTGCGTACTGATAGAAGTAGGCGCTAAAGTCTACACCATTGAACGGCAAGAGAAACTGTACGAACGCACCAAGCAGGTGCTACCCCACATAGGCTACCGCGCCCGCTTCTTCTGCGGCGATGGCTCAAAAGGCATTGCCCTGCATGCGCCGTATGATAAGATCATAGTAACTGCAGGCGCACCAACGGTTCCGGATGTATTATTGGGTCAATTAAAAATCGGCGGTATACTGGTTATCCCCGTAGGCGATGCCGAATCGCAAAAAATGGTAACCATCCTAAAAACGGGCGAAAACGATTACGAAAAACATGTGCTGGATACTTTTAGATTTGTGCCGCTGGTAGGGGAAAGAGCTTGGTAAGATTTCGGATTTCGGATGTTCGATTTCGGATTTAGAAAGTCTCAAGTTTGATTAGAAAGCGAGATAGAAAAGAAACAAATCCGAAATCGAACATCCGAAATCCGACATTAAACTACCGTTTCATCGCTCTATCCATCTCCACTTTGGTATCACGCTCTTTAAGGCTCTCGCGTTTATCAAACGTCTTTTTACCTTGGGCAAGGGCAATCTCCAGCTTGGCAAAGCCGCGCTCGCTGATGAATAGGGCGAGGGGTACAATCGTTAATCCTTTTTCTTCACCGCGGGTTAATAGCTTCTTTAGTTCTTTTTTGTTGAGGAGCAGCACACGGTCGCGTTTGGCTTCGTGGTTATAGAACGAGCCGAAAGAGTATTCAGAAATATGCAGGTTACGCACGTATAACTGCCCGCCCATAAAAGTGCAGAAGGCGTCGTTAATGTTGGCCTTACCGTCGCGGATAGATTTGATCTCGGTACCCAGCAATTGGATCCCGGCTACATACTTATCCAGTATGCTGTACTCAAAATAGGCTTTCTTATTCTTTATGTAGACTTTATCCTGGCTCATCGCTGCAAACTTAAGGTTTTTAGAGAATAGTGAGTAGTGAATGGTGAATAGTTAATTAACGCAACCACCCACCACTCACTAATCACCATTCAACTACTTCAAAGGCTTCACCACCAGTACAGGCACGTCAATCATGTGACGCACCTTATTAACAGTAGTGCCGAATATAAGGTCCTTAAAAGCTTTGTGTCCGTGCGATCCCATTATCAGAAAGTCTATCTTTTCCTCATTCACAATTTTAGCAATGGACTTTGCCGCCATGCCGAAACCCACTTTGGCCCTGGCATTATAGCCTATTTTCTGCATGGTTACTACGTATTGATTGATATTATCTACGTCGCTTTGCGTTTCGTGGTCCATTACCTCAACACCGTTGTACTGTGCGCCTGCCGTTTCCACTACGTGGATCAAGGTGTATAACGCGTCTTCTCCGCCTTGCATAATACCGTGCCGTATGGTGTTGCTATCGTTCTTTGAGAAGTCGATTGCTATACCTATATGGTGGTACTGTATCGCATCCAGGTCGCTAATTGCTGTAGCAATGCCATGTGGAATAAAAATGGGGTTATCCTTATGTTTAAACAGTAAGGGCCTTAAAAATACGTACAAAAGCAAACTAACGGTTCCTAATACCGCAGGGATAACTAAGGCGTAGATCCACACCAGTGTACTGCCGGATGATTCAGTAATCCAGCCGTAGATCTGCTCGTAAACTAACTTGCCGTTAAGCCCTACAATTACAATAGCACTAGCCCAGGCACCTAATTTGGCCCATTTGCCAATAGCGAACCTGCCCATTTTCTTCTTGTCGCTGGTAAAGTGGATGAGCGGGATAACCGCAAAACCCAACTGCAAACTCAACACCACCTGACTCAAAATTATAAGCTTACCCAAGCCTTCTTCGCCATAATATAATATGGTAAAAACGGCCGGCATAATTGCTAAAACCCTTGTTAGTAAACGGCGCAGCCACGGCTCGACCCGCAGGTTAATGTGGCCCTCCATAATTATCTGGCCCGCCAGCGTGCCGGTTATAGTAGAGCTCTGCCCCGCGGCTATTAGGGCGATGGCAAATAGCACCGGTGCTGTTTTGCCGAAGATATGTTCTAATAATTTGTATGCATCCTGTATCTCGGCAATTTCAAAGTAACCGTTCTTAAAGAAGGCGCTGGCTGCCAAGATGAGAATAGCGGCGTTCACCAAAAACGCAAGGTTAAGGGCAACCACCGTATCAAAAAAGTTGAATTTTATGGCTGTTTTAATACCGTCGTCGGTACGCACAATCTGCCGGGTTTGCACCAGTGATGAGTGCAGATAAAGGTTATGCGGCATCACCGTTGCGCCAATAATACCAATGGCTATGTAAAGGGCGTTGCCCGATAAATTGCCCGGCATAAAGCCCTTAGCCACCTCCACCACATCGGGCTGTACAATGAACATCTCAACTAAGAATGACATACCCACTATAAATATCATAGATACAATGAACACTTCCAGTTTGCGCATGCCCCTGTTCATCAAAAACAACATCAGCAGGGTATCGGTAATGGTAAGCGATACGCCCCAGATCAGAGGCAGGTCAAACAATAGTTGTAAACCTATGGCCATGCCTATTATCTCGGCAAG
>CBFGNU010000352.1:0-3616 GCA_965650195.1 uncultured Mucilaginibacter sp.
TCCGTCAGCCAAAGAAGCACAACCGGTAAATTTCCCTCAAGATCCATTTAATACCACGCCTCCACAGGTTTAATGGCAATAATATCTGCCATAATTATATCCCGCAGTCAACCACTTTTTATCAGCTGGCTGCGGGATCATTTGTTACCTTGTCCGTTTAAATATATCACCGGTTTGGATTGCCCGGGCTGCGGTTTTCAGCGTTCATTGCTGGCGCTCGTGCAGGGGAATTTAAGCGAAAGCTTTCGCCTCTACCCCCCAACAATTCCCCTATTGCTTTTTTTTCTCTACGGAATTGCCGACAGGTTTTTTAAGCTGGATAATGAGAAAGGACTGGTAAAAAAAAGCTTGTTTATTGTAGTTGGATGGGTAATACTGATTAATTACGGAATAAAGTTATGGTATATTGCTCACGATAGATCCCCGGCACTGGCTGCTGCTATAATGTGATTGTAGTCTTTAATAAGGGTTTGTAAAAACCGCATATCATCCATATTCGTCTCAACGTTTAATACCGTTTTTAGCTTGGTGGCTGTATTGTATAGCAAAACGCCGTTGCCGGATTGTATGTAATTTAACAGCACTTCATGTATCAGGGCGATATCCTTATCAGTTAACTGCGCCGCTTCAGGAAAAACTGTTTTGTATCCTTCTTCTTCGGGCGGCGTAAATGCAATATCTTTCATCTTAGTGTTTGGGCTGGTTCTTATCAAGGTGGTGCCGGCTACCATATCGCCAACGCGTTGGTTCTTCTCGCTTACCGCTGCTGATATCAACCCGCAAAGACTCGCGGTAAGCGAAAAATCAACGATCCGGAACAACCATCGAAGCATATACTGACCAACAGACGGCCGTCCGCCATCCAGACTGATCACTTTAATCTTCATTATCTTTTTCCCGATGCTTTGGCCGTTCATAAAAATTTCACAAAGCAAATCGTAAAAAACATACAGGATGCCAAAAATGGCAATCATTATACCAACACCAACGCCTTTAAAGTCGTTACTGCCCAAACTTATGGTTATAGCGGCAGCGACAATGACTATGATAAACAACAATCCATCAAGCAGACGTGCCAATATGCGTGGGCCCACTCCCGCTATTTCATAGTCGATGTCGATGTTTTGTGATGTTGTGATACGGATGGTTTGCATTGTGGTTTTTTTTATTAGCTGAATATTCAATAAATAGTTGAATGATACAAATTTTGTAGCTATTTTAACCCTGCCAATTGATTATTAATGCGGGAACCTTTATTTGTTAAACAAAACTCGGCTAAATGGAAAAGCTTTGAAATCGAGCCATCCAATGATCCCGATGTACTGGCCGACCGCTTTATTCAGATAACGGATGATCTGGCCTTTGCCAAAACCTTCTATCCCGATTCAAAAACTACTGCTTACCTTAATGCACTGGCAGCGGGCCTGCACCAGTCCATCTATAAAAACAAAACCGAAAAGGGCAACAGGTTTATTTCCTTCTGGAAATATGAGTTACCCTTAATATTTTACACCTATCGTAAGGAGTTATTGTACGCTTTTGTATTCTTCTTTATTTTTTCGCTGATGGGAGCACTGTCGGCAAAATACGATGATAGCTTTGTGCGAATTATTATGGGCGATAGTTATGTAGATATGACGGAGGCCAGCATTGCAAAGAACGACCCATTTGCGGTTTACAAACAGGAAAACGAGTTTTTGATGTGGCTGACTCTTGGTAGCAATAACGTTTACGTAGCGCTCAAAACGTTTGTTTGCGGCATATTTGCCTCGGTAGGCACAATATATATGCTGTTTGTAAACGGCATTGTGCTTGGATCCTTCCAGTATTTTTTCTTTAGTAAAAATCTGGGCATGGCATCTGTTTTGGTTATATGGATACATGCCACCATTGAAATATCATCCATAATTATTGCAGGCGCGGCGGGGTTGGTATTGGGCAATTCTATACTTTTCCCGAAAACATTTTCACGCATTGAATCTTTGAAACGAGGCGCTAAAGACGGTATGAAAATAGCCATAGGCATTGTGCCTTTGTTTATTGTTGCCGCCTTTTTAGAAAGCTTTATAACCCGCCATACCGAAATGCCAATGTGGTTAAGTGTGTCTATTCTGGCCTCTTCATTAATTTTTATTATCTGGTACGTAATTTTATATCCTAAAAAACTATCTAAACCTAAACACACTTACTAATGAAACAACCCAATATTGAATTGGATAAGGTTCGCGACTTCAGTGCGATCATCAATGATTCGTTTATGTTTTTGCGGCAAAACTTTAAGCCGCTGCTACGCAGCTTTTTTACCTTTTGTGGGTTTTTTATTGTAGCATCAATTATTGCAAACATTGCTCATCAATTAAAAATGCATGAGTTTATGATCGAAAACGGCCTGCCTTCTCTCCCATCAACCCGAATTTCTAATTATTTTCAAACTTGGGGTATAGAGGCCGCGCTGTCTGTATTATTTATGTTGTTGAGCTATACCGCTATAGCTGTAACTGTGCTATCCTACATCACCATTTATAAGGAGAAGGGCAACGTAGCGCCTACAAACGAAGAAATATGGGGATATTTTAAATACTATTATTTGAAAATAATAGGCTGCGCGATACTTAACGCTATTATAGTATTTATAGGAGCCGTATTCTGTTTCATTCCAGGGATATGGTTATATCCCATAATGGCGCTTACCGCGCCTATTATGATCATTGAAAACACCACCTATGGTTACGCGTTCAATCAAAGTTTCAGGTTGATAAAAGATAATTGGTGGGTAACGTTTGGGGCTATATTTATTATGGGTATAATAGTAGGGATATCCGGTGCTATAGTTAGCATACCAGCTGCATTATGGAGCCAGCTCTCAATATTACTCCACTTGCCCGGAGGCAAAATTGCGACTGTTCTGAGCAGTATATTAAGCCACGTGGCTTTGGTGTTTTATATATTACCTGTTGTCACTATCGCCCTTTGTTATTTCAGCCTTAACGAGCAAAGAGAAGGGACCGGCTTAATGGCAAGGATAAACCAGATAGGCGAAAACAAAAACGACGATAACTTACCCGCGGAAGAGTATTAAAATGCTTCGTTGTTTTTATATAACCGTAATATTTATAGCGATGCATACGGGCATGGCTTTTTGCGCCAAACCTGAAAAGGTGGCAAAAAAGCCCCTGGTTGTAAGTTATGATAGCCTGGATGTCAGCAAAAGAGGTTTTGACCAACCCGCTATAGAAAAATACCGACAACAGGAAGAGTTTCAATATGATGATGCCTATGTGGGTGAATCGCTCTGGGACCGTTTTAAGAGATGGTTTTGGAGTTTATTTGACAATACCGATACAAGCATACTTGGTACAGCAATACAATACCTATTAATAACTTTAGGAATTGGCGGCATTGTATTCCTTATTATGAAACTGGCGGGAGTTGACCCCATTAAAGCAATAAGAGGAAATTCAGCTTCTGCCGCCTTACCTTACAGCGAATATTCAGAGAATATCCATGAAATTAATATGGATGATGAGCTTGAAAAAGCTGTTAACGTGCGCAATTACCGCCTTGCCGTGAGGTTGCTTTATTTAAAAAGTTTGAAGCAGCTAAATGGCGCGGGTTT
>CBFGNU010000353.1:0-3602 GCA_965650195.1 uncultured Mucilaginibacter sp.
CTACTCCGACATCTTCGCTTTCATCGTGCTGATCATCATGCTGACGCTGCGGCCCTCGGGCCTGCTGGGTGAACGCGTGGCGGACCGGGCCTAAAGGATCACCGACATGATGGACTTCATCAACAAGCAGAACAAATACGTGGTGTTCATGGTCGCGGCCGTGGCACTGCTGATCCTTCCGCTGATACTTCAAACGCAGGGCAATGCCTGGGTACGCATCGCCGACACGGCGTTGCTGTACGTGTTGCTGGCCCTGGGCCTGATCCAAAAAACAGCCAATTTATCCATTTCACAATATTTTTATAATCAAATAGTTAAATCAATTTTACAGCTAATTATACTGACGAATAAGTAGGTGCAATTAAAAACTACAACAACCTGATAATTAATTAATTACAGTTTTTAAAAAACGGTAACGCATATTTTTTGGATCACCCGCATAATCAATTGTTATCTTTACCCTTAATGACACCCGATCTGAAAATAGTTGCCACCGCCGACGGCTCCAACACCATATTTAATCCACAGGTTGGCGAGAATTATCACTCACGCCATGGTGCATTGCAAGAGAGCAGGCACGTGTTCCTAAAGGCTGGGTTGGAGTACTTTATCAGCGAAACCGGGGCAACTGCAGTCTCTGTCTTGGAGGTGGGCCTGGGTACCGGCCTTAATTTTCTGCTCACCGCTGATCATTGCACCAAAAACCAGATACAGCTAAATTATACCGGCATTGAGGCCTACCCGCTAAGCGAAGAAATGATAAGCAGTACAGGTTATCAGCAATATGTGCAACCTGAAATTTGGGATGTTTTTATTGGTAGTTATACAGCATCATTACAACAATCTGTACAGATCAACTCCCACTGCCAACTGCAAACTGCCCACTGCCAACTATTGGATTATAAATCTGAAGTACAATTCGATGTCATTTATTTTGATGCCTTCGCAGCTGCTCACCAACCCGAAATGTGGAACGAGGAAGCCATTGGTCATACTATACAATTTCTGAAACCGGGCGGGGTATTTGTTACTTATGCCATAACCGGCAACCTTAAGCGCATGCTAAAATCCATAGGGCTGCAGGTACAAAAAGTGCCTGGTGCGCCGGGAAAAAGAGAGATGCTGAGGGCAGTGCGATATGCGGATGTGCAAATGTGAAGATGTGCAGATGAGTACTTACATACATTTGGCCATAATCCAATAAAATCCGCACATTTGCATATCCGCACATTTGCACATTAAAAACATGCCACTAATACCTCCTGTTACCGCTTCAACACCAGCTACTGCTTTTGAGCGCCTGCTTGCCATAATGGATGATCTTCGCCTTAACTGCCCATGGGACCGGAAGCAAACCTTAGAGAGCCTGCGCCATTTAACTATTGAAGAGGTTTATGAGCTATCTGATTCGATATTGGCAGGCGATATGCCCGAGATTAAGAAGGAATTGGGCGATATTATGCTGCACCTGGTGTTCTATACCAAAATAGCATCAGAAGGCAACCACTTTGATATTACAGGCGTATTGAATGGAATATGCGATAAGCTGATAAACCGCCACCCACACATTTATAGCGACGTAGAGGTAAATGACGAGAACGACGTAAAACGCAACTGGGAGCAGATAAAGCTTAAAGAGGGCAATAAATCGGTATTAGGGGGCGTTCCTGCATCACTGCCCGCGTTGGTAAAGGCATCGCGAATACAAGAGAAGGCCCGCGGCGTTGGGTTTGACTGGGAGGAGAAAAGCCAGGTTTGGGCCAAGGTAGAAGAGGAAATGCAGGAGTTTAAAAACGAATTTAATGCCGAAGACAACAGTACAATAGACCATGACAAAGCCGAAAGTGAATTTGGCGATCTGCTGTTCTCGCTGATTAATTATGCCCGCTTTATTAACATAAATCCGGAAGACGCGTTGGAGAAAACGAACCGTAAGTTTATTAAACGGTTTCAGTACCTGGAGAGCAAAGCCACAGAAAACGGCAGGCAGCTACAGGATATGAGCCTTGCCGAAATGGATGTTTTTTGGGAAGAAGCCAAGAAACAATAATTGTTTAACTTTATAAGTTACTAATAAAAACGACATGAAGAAGCTAATTTATTTACTGCCTTTATTGATGTTGATTGCAGGATGTGTTAAAACAGACATCGGCCAGCCGCCTACACCATTGGTACCATACGGTACTTTTAAAGGTAAATTTACGCGGACCTATGTACCAACAGGTACAAACACCAAAACCACAGCTACAACAAACGTTAAATTGGTGATGACCACTTCGGGGTTTTCAGTTATAAGTGATGCTGATGCGATACATGCCAATAGTACAGGAGAGTTCCTGGGAAATGAGTTATCTATTGAATTTGGAGATACAACCTATCCCACAGCAGGGCCGCCAAATGGAAAATCATATTTACACGGGGTATATAGCTATGGTTATGATGGCGCTAATTTCAGATTAAGCAGACAGTCAGGGGATGATATTTATGACTACCAGCTACTTAAACAGTAAAAGTTCGTAGTCTTTTTATTTAAATCGTATAGCTTTAACCGGCGTAATACGAGCAATAAGCATTGATGGAATTATAAGCACCACAAGGCATACTACCATAGTACCGATATTGAGCAGTACAACATCCAATACGGTTATCTCTACCGGAATGAAAGTCATGTAATAAGAGTTGGGATCCAACTTAAAGAAGTGGGTAATATCCTGAAAAAGTCCTAATCCTATGCCAAAAATATTGCCTAGCAGTAAACCGATACTAATAAGGTAAGAGGCGTTGTATAAAAATATTTTCTGTATAGCCCAGTTGGTAGTACCCATTGCCTTCATAATACCTATCATTGATGTGCGCTCCAGTATCATTATCAGCAAGGCCGATATCATATTAATTACGGCTACCAGCAACATCAGCACCAACATAACCTGCGCATTAACATCCAATATCTGCAGCCAATCGAATATGTTTGCATAGTTCTCGGTAATGGTGGTAAGTTTCAGGTTAATAGGTAAGGCACTGTTGATCTGGCCGGCAACAGTATCCAGTTTATCAAAATCTTTTATCCTGAGCTCATATCCCCCTATTTCATCGGGTTGTTGGTCGTTAAGCCGCTGTATTACGGAAAGGTCGCCTATAACATAGGTTTTATCTACCTCCTGAATACTGGTGTCGTAAATACCTACAATTTTAAACGGGCGAGGCCTTGGCGGATCCTGCATAAAATATATTATCACCTTATCCCCTACCTTTAGTCGTAAACGGTGGGCCGTGGTTTGCGATATCATTAACTGTCTACGGGCAGCTGTAGAATCAGTAAAATCGATTATATCGCCGGCTACTAAACAGCTCTTAATAAACTTCCAGTTATAAGTTTTGTCAACCCCTTTTAATATAACCCCTTCAATCTCGCCCGAGAATTTGATGATACCCGGCTTGGTTGCATACGGAGCTATGTACTCAACAGGACTTGTTCTAAGGATCTTTCGTTCTAAAAGCCTATCCCTAAAAAACGGCGAATTTTCAAATGAGGTGTTCAGATCGTATTTTATCACCTTCATATCGCCATCAAAACCCCTCACCTTTTCGCGTATCTCGCGCTT
>CBFGNU010000354.1:0-3543 GCA_965650195.1 uncultured Mucilaginibacter sp.
CGAACATCCGAAATCCGAAATCAACCCTTCTTCACCATTTTAAAGTGCCGTATCCCCGCCTCTTCAAACTGCGGCCCCGTTTTCTCAAAGCCTGATTTCTCGTACAGCGGCATTGCATCAATTTGCGCATTAAGGTATATGTAATCGGCATCGGCGGGCAGATCATTCAAAGCAGTTGTCACCATTGTGTGGGCTATTCCCTGCCCCCTGTGTTGTTTTAGTACGGCAAACCGCTCCAGTTTGTAGCCGCTATCAGTTTTACGCCAGCGGCATGCTCCAGCCGGCTCGCCGTCAATGGTAGCTAAAAAATGATGTGATTCTTCTTCGTGTTCCCATTCTAATTCGGGCGGACAGTTTTGCTCAACCACAAAAACCTCGCGTCGTATGGCAAATACCGTGTCAAGCGATTCAGGATCACTTACCCTGCTTACTTTTATCTCTCTGGGCTTTGGCATCCTGGTAATGTTTTTTTCTCATGTGGCCGGTTAATTTCAGATTATGGTTTTCCGCGGCTGCATCAATGGAATGTGTACATAAAATGTCGTCCTCACTTTCAGCAAGATCAGACAATTGCTCATAAAATTTATGCAACCGATCCAACTCTTCTTCTGTAAGATCCTCAATATCAACCATACGGTTGCTGGCTCCTTCATGAGACGCTAACAGCTCATTCAGTTTCAAATGTATCGCCTTTGAATCCTTGTTCTGCGTCTTCTGGATCAGAAAAACCATCAAAAACGTAACAATGGTTGTACCCGTATTAATAATAAGCTGCCAGGTATCCGAATAGTCAAACACGGGGCCGGTTACCAACCAAACTATTATTATGGTAATAGCTAATATAAACGCGTGCGAACTGCCGGTTGCATTAGTGGCCCAGTTGGCAAATCGCTCAAATAAATTCTTTTTCTTTTTAGCCATAAGTTTCTCTTTTGCTATGCTTAAAACTAAAAAAAAGCGCCGATGTTTTACTACCGGCGCTTTATACTTGCGTATTTTTACTTTACAATTTGTCTGTAGCGTTAATGCAATTCAGATCTTCAAATGCAGCTGTTAACCTTTTTACAAAAGTTTCCTCTGCTTTGCGCAACCAAACACGGGGATCATAATATTTCTTGTTTGGTGAATCCTCACCATCAGGGCTACCAATCTGAGCTTGCAGATAACCTTCCTTTGCCTGGTAATAATTTTTTATACCTTCCCAAAATGCCCATTGCAAATCGGTGTCAATATTCATTTTGATAGCGCCATAGCCTATCGCTTCGCGTATTTCTTCCTGACTTGAGCCTGAACCACCGTGGAATACAAAGTTGATGGGCTTTTCATCAGTCAAACCAAATTTGTTCTTCACATACTCTTGTGAGTTATGTAAAATAACCGGCTGTAGTTTTACATTACCCGGTTTGTATACGCCGTGTACGTTACCAAAAGCAGCCGCTACAGTAAACCGTGGGCTCACTTTTAAAAGATGCTCGTAAGAATACGAAACTTCTTCAGGCTGGGTGTATAAACGTGAGCTATCAACATCAGAGTTATCAACGCCGTCTTCTTCGCCGCCTGTAACACCCAATTCAATTTCAAGCGTCATGCCCATTTTGGCCATACGCGCTAAATACTTAGCTGATATTTCTATATTTTCTTCAAGAGGCTCTTCCGATAAGTCAAGCATATGCGATGAGAACAAGGGTTTGCCGGTTTCAGCAAAAAATTTCTCGCCATAATCAAGCAAGCCGTCTATCCACGGTAATAATTTCTTAGCAGCGTGGTCGGTATGCAAAATTACAGCAATGCCATAATGCTCGGCCAATAAATGCACGTGTTTTGCGGCAGATACGCCACCCAAAATACAGGCCTGCAGTTTTGAATTATCTAACGATTTACCCGCATAAAACTGCGCGCCGCCGTTTGATAATTGTATAATAACCGGCGAATTAACCGCTTTGGCAGTTTCCATTACCGCGTTAATGGTGTTTGTACCGGTAACATTTACAGCAGGTAAAGCAAACTGGTGTTTCTTTGCCGCTTCAAACAGCTCCTGCAATTGATCGCCGTGCAGTACGCCTTTATAATCTTTTAAGCTCATTACTATCTAATTAAAAGCCCGAAGGTAGCATTTTGAAGCGAAAAATAAGAGTCGATTGTAACATTTTAGTACCTTATCTTGTTACATACAAAAAAAGAGGCATAACGTTTATAAGGCCGCAAGTCTAAAATTTTTCGTTTCTTTGCATCAATTTGAAAGAGTTAGAAACAGATATGAGTTGGTTTAAACGAGAATCAAAAGGGATAATTACGACTACTGAGGAAAAGAAAGAAACGCCGGATGGTATCTGGAACAAATGTCCTCAATGTAAAAAACCCCTTCACTATTCTGAACAGGTTGAAAATCAATACGTTTGCCATTACTGCGGATATCATCTGCGCATTGGTTCAAAAGAATATTTTTCAGTACTGTTTGATAATAACGAGTTCACAGAATTATTCCCCGACATGACCTCGGGCGACCCGCTACAGTTTACAGATTCAAAAAAATATACAGACAGGCTAAACGAGACCCAGTTTAAAACCGGCCTTAAAGATGCCATACGCGCAGGTGTTGGCAAAATAAACGGCCAGGACCTGGTGATTGCCTGTATGGATTTTAATTTTATAGGCGGATCAATGGGGTCAGTAGTAGGCGAAAAGATAGCACGTTCTATTGACCATTGCATAGCCAACAGAATACCTTTCCTGATGATATCCAAATCAGGCGGCGCCCGTATGATGGAAGCAGCTTTCTCATTAATGCAGATGGCTAAAACGTCAGCTAAACTGGCACTGTTAGGGCAGGCTAAGATCCCATTCATATCTTTACTGACTGATCCAACTACCGGTGGTGTAACAGCATCATACGCTATGCTGGGTGATATTAATATTGCGGAGCCGGGCGCACTTATAGGTTTTGCGGGACCACGCGTTATTAAAGAAACAATCAAAAAAGACCTGCCTAAAGGCTTCCAAACTGCGGAGTTTGTACAGGAGCACGGCTTTTTAGATTTTATAGTTGACCGCCGCGAAATGAAAGAAGAGCTGGGCGCTTTCTTAAAAATGATGAGTAACTGATCTTTTTAAAATATAAATAGTAAAAAAGGCTTCCTGAAATTTCGGGAAGCCTTTTTGTTTGAGGAGTATATTATTTTAGTTGGATGTTACGCCTGGTGTTGCATGGTCTATATAAGGCATGTCTTTAATGTACACCGGCTTTTTTTCTGTATTATATGCTGCGGGATCTGATTCCGGATAATCTGTTACATCATCGTTTATCGGATCATCTTCATCCACGTCTGTGTCATCGAGTTCTTCATCATCTAAAACTTCGTCGTCATCATCCAGATCGTCATCATCAGCGCCAAGTTCGCTGGCGGTATCTCTTGAAAGGTCATCCGCATCATACGCAGTTTCGCTGTTTACATAGTCTGATGGTTCGTCATCATATTCGTCCGGGTCGTAGCCGGATCTTTCGTTATTAAGTATCATAGGATCATCTTTTAATGAAAAGTCGTT
>CBFGNU010000355.1:0-3534 GCA_965650195.1 uncultured Mucilaginibacter sp.
ATCCCATAGTACCCTGGACATCAGTACAAATTAACTATGACCTGAAGCCGCCGGCCCCATTAAAAGAGGATTTGGTATCTATAATAAACAAAAAAATCAGCGGACAGCTTAAGCAGATAAAGATTGGCGGTATAAAGGAATTTGCTGCGGGGACTGTGCCGGTTTATAATGACGCGGGTATAATAATGGCCCAAAACGTAACCAAAGACAAAGTTTATACATTGGAGCTTGCTTTCCCGTTAAAATATATCCGTCATCTTATCAATGATAAAGGCGCGTTTAACTATGGGATAACCGTAAACGGGATGGATCCCAGCGTCAAAGTAGTGGGCGGCGGCAGCCTTTTTGGGGCTGCTACAGAGCAGGTTGTTCCCCGGGGACATGAGTATGATATGACGCCGACCTATTTTACAGCAACCTACACGCTGGCCGCGAAACCTTAATTTAAGGGCGTTTATCGTTAAATAAATGAAGAAGCAAATATTGATATGGTGTTTTTTTACCGCGTTCTTACTTATATCCAAAGGTGTTAACGCGCAGGTTGTTAAAGGTAAGGTGGTTGATGCTGAAACGGGCAACCCTATTCCTAATGCAAGCATTTATTTAAACGGATTATCAAAAGGCACCACTTCAAATACGCAGGGCGAGTTTGTATTATATACTAATGAAACCAAAAAAGCATTGATTGTAAGCAGCCTGGGTTATCAGGCAGATACAATATGTAATTACAACGGCAAAACCTTAAATGTAAAACTAAGCCCACGTGCCAAGGTTTTGCGCGAAGTGACTGTTGGAACCATAATAACGACCCGCGAAAAGCAGATGAAAATATTTTTAACCCAGTTCATCGGTTCGCGCAACAAAGATTGCATAATAATTAACCCCGACGACATCAACTTTACTTATCATCAAAAAACAAAAACATTAGCAGCTACTGTAAACCAGCCATTGATAATTCACAATAAAAAACTGGGCTACAGGATCACGTATTTTTTGTCAGCTTTTTCGTATGCGCCCGTGCAAACATCTTATCCCTGGGAAATACCAGACCTCATGGAAACATCGTATAAGGGCAACTATGTTTTTGAGGAGGATACATTGGGTCTGACAATCGCCGAGATAAAAAAAATACGTAAAGCCCGTGATAAGGCCTATTATGGATCTAGGCTGCATTTCATACGTTCAGTGTTGGCTGGGATGGATTGGCATAATTTGGCGAAAGACCGGGAAAAAACTAATTTTTCGTATGGCTTTGGTAACGTGGGTTTTAAGTACAACGATCTAAAATTTAATTTTATTCTTAGTAATATAAAAGCGAATAAGAAACAACTGTTAAACAACATCATTTTGCATAGCGACGGAAGGTATTTTGCAGGCCGACCTTACGGGATGATTACATATAACGACATTGATCGTTCAATAGTAACCTTTCAAGGCGGGGAAATAATCTTTAAAAGGTCTGATAATGCAGTGCCGTTAACGCCTGATAGTTATAATGAAAACAATTTGATATGGTGTGGTAAAATGGGCGAGCAACGGGTAAATGTGCTGTTGCCGGTTGATTTTGAGCCTTCGGAGCCGATATCCGATTAATAATTAATAATGATAAAGGCCTTATTTTCAGCTATTGCTTTTTTGCTTTTAACAGCTTATGCACACTCACAAGTTGTTAAAGGCACTGTAGTTGATGCCACAACCGGCAACCCTATTCCTAATGCAAGTGTTTATTTAAAAGGATTATCAAAAGGGACCACCTCAAATACAAAGGGTGAGTTTATATTATATACCGATGAAGCCAAAACACCATTAATTGTAAGCAGCCTGGGTTATCAGGCAGATACAATAGGTAATTACAACGGCAAAACTCTAACGGTAAAATTAAGTCCACGCGCCCAGGTTTTACGTGAAGTGGTTATTGGAGATAAGAGCCGGGAAAAGTATATGAAAATGTTTTTAACCCAATTCATTGGTTCACGCAACGGAGATTGTATAATAATTAACCCGGAGGTTATCAACTTTACTTATCATAAACGCACATTAGCAGCTAAGGCAAACCAGCCATTGATCATTCACAACAAAAAACTGGGCTATAAGATCACTTATTTTCTGTCAGCTTTTTCGTATGCGCGAAGATCAACTCCAAATCAAACATCATATAAAGGCAATTATGTTTTTGCAGAGGATACATTGGACCTAACGCCGGACGAGATAAAAAAAATACACCAGGCGCGTGATGAGGCCTATTATGGATCGAGAATGCATTTTATACGTTCAGTATGGGCAAATGACCTGAAAAAGACCAATTTTTTTTACGACTATGCTAACATTAATTTTGCCTTTAATAATATAAGAGCTAATAAGGAAAAATTATTAAAAGATACATGCATTACCACCCTCGTGAACAGCATACATCATTTTATGGAATTTCCTTGTATGGTTATTAGGTATAACGGCGGTAATGAGTCGCACCTAAGTTTTCAAAACGGGACTAAAGATAATCTGATAACTCCCGGTAGTTATAACGAAAGTAACCTGATATGGAGCGGTAGAATGGGCGGGCAACGGGTAGGAGATTTGTTGCCGATTGATTTTGAGCCTTTGGAGCAGGTATCAAAACCAGATAAGTAAATCATCATTTCCGTCGCCTCAGGGTCCCCTGGAAGGGACCCTAAGGTTGCCCGAAAGCGTTTCACTAACAAGTGTAAAACTGTGTTTTTTACAATAAACTGAAAATAAGTTAATTAAGAAGGTTTTACAGCTAATTTTCCTGACGAATAAGTAGTTTCACAGTGTTTCACATAAAATTTTAACTTGTTTATTATCAACTGTTTATTTAGAATAGCGTTTTATCCGTTTCATTTTGTTTCATATTCATGTGAAACGGAACACTTCAGAAATAGTACCTTTTAAAGGCCTCCATAGCGGCGTATTCGGCAAAACCCAGGCGGTCGTATTGCTCTGCGGTTTCGCGGTTACGGTCCTCTGCCCGCTGCCAAAACTCCCGCCGGTCCTCACCCGGAAACACCGCCGGGTCCTTCTGGCTTTGGTGCTTAAATATGGCATAACGCTTACGCAACACCTCATCCGGCGATAAGGGCACGGCCATTTCTATCTCGTGGGTTTCAAACTCAAACCAGGCGCCGCGGTACATCCACAGCCAGCAATCGGCAACCCAGGTTTCGGCTTGGCGCAAACGGCGCAGGGCCTCAACCACTATGTTAAAACAAACTATGTGGGTGCCATGCGGGTCGGCAAAGTCGCCGGCAGCAAACACCTGGTGCGGTTTTATCTCCTGCAGCAGCTCCATTGTAAGGCGGATATCTTCATCGCTAACGGCATTCTTCTTCACCTTGCCCGTCTCGTAAAAAGGCAGCGCCATAAAGTGGATATGGTCGTCCTTCAAACCGGCGTACCGGGCACCCGCTAACGCTTCGGTTTTGCGGATAAAGCCCTTTACGTCGCGGATTTCGCGACTATCGGGTTGGTTGGGTTGTTTTTGGGCGATGAACGTGCGCATATCGGTACAAGTGCTTT